>JALZMD010000192.1 GCA_030858375.1 Chloroflexota bacterium | reverse complement strand
GATGATCAACCGGTGGACGCCACGCCAGAAGCTGAGGTTACCGCAACTGAGGAACCGCCGGCGGAGACCGCACCTGATGAGACCGAGGCACCTGCTTCGACGACCGCAAACGGAATCCGGGTTTCCGCTACCGACTCTGGAAACCCTGCGGTCATGGCCCATGGCCTTGCATTCCTGACCGGGGAACAGTCGGTCTGGCAGGTGCGAGAAGTCGAGCCGTCGAGCGTTGACCAGGCCGCGTCGGAAATTTCCAATGCTGCATTCGTCTACCAGGTGGAAGGTACATCAATCATCCGGAACGATGTTACAGGCAAGCGGGCCTTGCTCGATCCAGGCGAATCCTTCTTTAAGGCGGGCGGGGATGCTTACACGACGTTTGCCGATTCTGACGACTCGTTGTTATGGGTGTTCGAGCTCGTTGGGCCCTCCGATGTTGAATCGGATGCGTTCTACGAGAGTCCGCTGATCGACGACTACAGCGAGGGTGTCTTCGATCTGCTAATGATCCGGTATGTGCTCGAACCGGGCGAAACCACGACCCTGCCAGACCGCACCGGTCCGGCCCTCGTGATGTCTGTTGATGGCGACATCGATATCGAGAACGGCGGGCTTGGCTTGCTCGCAACGGGCGATGGCCAGCTCATCATCGACGATGCAACGGTGACCAACAACAGCGACGATCCGGCAGTATTCGTAATGACAGCCTTTGGCTCTCAGGTTGGGGATGCGACATCGAGCACCGGCCCGGCCAGCCCCGAAACCACCGAGGACCCAACGACTGAAACCGAGGCCGACGCCGAGCCCGCGACCGACGTGGAAACCACCGCCGAGGACACCGTGACGCCTGAGGAGCCTGAGGCCACCGAGCCGCCTGCCACCGACTCCGGCGACGCTGCCGCCGGCGGTTCGCAAACCAGCATTAATATCACGGCCCAGGCCGAACTCTATGTGGTCGTGGTCGCCGATGGCGTCACCGTTTTCGATGGCCCGATTCCCGATGGTGGCCAATCTGGTGAGATTGTCGGCTCCACATTCGAGGTCTACACCAGCTACGGTGCCGGCACGCTGTTCACTGATGCCTGCGGCAACGAGTTCTACATGGGCTACGAGGAAGGCGAGGCAAATTACACCCTGACCGCCACGCCGGAATCCTGCGCTCCGTAGCGATTGCGGCAGAGATGGTGGGCGACTGAGACGACTGGGTGCGCTTGACCAGCCCTTCCGTAAATACCACCATGGATGACAAGCTACACGCCAGTTCGGGTCAGTCCGTTCTTTCAAGTGAAATTGGGGGCGCTGCGTGAAGAGTGTCGGTCAAGAGTTCAAGGAATTCGTGCTCCGAGGTAACGCGATCGACCTTGCAGTCGCCCTTGTGATCGGTGCCGCGTTTGGGGCAGTGGTTACATCGATCGTCGAGAATCTCATCATGCCGTTGATCGCGGCAATCGGTGGCCAACCCTATTTTTCCGAGATTGGCTTCACGATCAACGATTCGCTGTTCAGTATTGGAAATGTACTGAACGCGCTGATCTCATTCCTCATCATCGCGGCAGTGATCTTCTTCTTCGTTGTGAAGCCAACCAACATGCTGATCGAGCGATCGAGGCGTGAGCCTACCCCAGACCCAACGACGCGCCAATGCCCAGCCTGCATCTCGGAAGTGCCGTTGGCGGCTACCCGATGTGCCTTCTGCACATCCGACCTGCCTCCAGCCTCAGTAGTGGAGTCGGCGCAACCCGCCTGATCCTGACCTGGACACATGGACGAACGCACGAACCGGGCTCCCAGTATCGGAAGCCCGGTTCGTGCGTTCGTCAAAAGTTTCCGGATCAGCGAAAACGGAGTCCGGGTGATGTGTTCGACATCTCTGGTAGCGGTCGAATTCATCTCGACCCGGATATGGACAGCGACAAACGCTGCCGCGGTCAATGCGTTCGCTGGGTGTCCACCCGGATCCCGAATCAATCAGCAGGCGGAAGCAGCCAACCGTGTCGGAACTGGAACCGGTGTGAGCTGGCCCTCCGTGATCGCGGCCTCGACCTGTTCCGCGAACGCGCTGATTTCCCGGCCGTCTTCGGCTCGCAGGGTCACGTGAAGCATGCCAAGCCGGTCGGTTACGAGCCGGGCGACTGTAAGTTCCGACGTTACAACGTCCGTGCTCTGGAACCGCTGGCCAGGCGAGAGATAGGTCGTGAAGGAAAATCGTTTCGATGGAACAACCATTGCTGTGTCTCCAGTGATATCCAGCGCAGCGTTGCGCGGGACGTCCAGGTCGCCGGGTGTCGAATGCCTGCAACGTGTCCCGGGCGAATACCGGTGGCCGTCGGTGGCCGCTGAACCGCTCCAGTGCTTATCGATACAACGGTCTGGCAAAGCCAGGGTTCCGTATCGAACCGCTCGTGAGAGATTTCACATTCTAGATACGATGTTG
>JALZMD010000182.1 GCA_030858375.1 Chloroflexota bacterium | reverse complement strand
GGTAGTATCTCCGGAGGGCTGGCATGCCGCAATGCCCACGCACCCTTTCCTCCGCCCAGAAACAGCACGAGGTCGTCCAGGGCGCCGCCGAGCGCCCTGGCAAGGGACGGCGTCACGCGCACGCCCGGTTGGAGGTGGAGCGATTTGACCGTCAGGAACCTCGACTTCCGGTCGAACGATGGGTCAAGCCGGCCCACAATCCGGCCCCGATGCAGGATCGGCAGGCTGTAGTAGCCGTACTGGCGTCGCGGTTCCGGCGTGTAGCATTCCAGGCGATAGTAAAAGTTCCAGAGTTGGAGGGCCCGGTCGCGGTTCCAGATGAGATTGTCAAAGGGCGAAAGCAAGGTCGTCAGCACTGGACGCAGGCGACCCACGCGCAGCGCTTCCAGCCGGCCCACGAGCGCGGCATCGAGCCACAATGGATCCGTGATGCCTGGCACGGACACAGCCACAACGGCGCCTGATTGTTCCATTTCCGCCATGAGCTGCCGGGACCGGGCCAAAGAGACGAACGCCGGGCCTCCTGTGCGGTAATAATCTGAAATCCAGCGCGCCGTGCCGATACCGAGGGCCGATATCGCCTTGCCCATGAAGATGCGGTCCCGTTCTTCACCGTCAATCGCCTCGCTGTCCCGGAAAGCCGGTATCACACGATCCGGCAGGTCGAAAACCCGCGAGAACCCGCGGTCTCGACGACGCAGCACGATCTCACCCTGCACCCAGAGCCGGTCCAGGGCTTGTCGTTCAGGCTTGAGCCCGTACCACTCCCACTGCTGCGCGCGGCGGCCATCGTCGGCCCGGTCGAAATGATGGGAACCGGATGGACCCTCCCTGTCGATACGTGTGAGCACCCGGTCCATGACCTGGCGATTCCCGGGATCGTTCGACCAGGTGCCTTCCCGGCGTGCCCGGTACATATAGTCCTTGAAGAGGTGGAGAGACTCGCTTGGGATGATTGCAGCGGCATGCGCCAGGTATTCGGTAATTGCCAACCCAGGATCGTACAGCGATTGAATCAGACTCGTATCGTACGGTCCCAAACGGCTCCACAGCACTGTCTCATGCGATCGCGAAATGACGCTGATGGTGTCGAGTTGGACGCTTCCGAGCTTGCGAATCATTTCCAGAATGTCATGAGCGGTCGGCCTTCGCCGGAAGGGTCGACGATCGAGGCCGGTAGCGATGACCGCCAGAGCCCGGGCCTCATCCCGTGTCAGCTGATATTCCATGCTCGCCACGTATCCCCCTGGTTGCCGTTAGTTTGGAGGCCAGACTTCATCGTGGAGCGTACGATGCACTCCGGTCAGGATCTGTCCGCATTCGAAGAACCAGTGGAGAGCCATGCAACAGGGATCGAATCATCATCCCGGGTAGACCTCACGCATCGTTGAACGTGGAGCGGCTCCTTCGCCAGGTGGTGATTACCAGGGACGATTGAGCATGTGGCGAAGGCGAAGGTTCCAGGGAATGAACATCGCTTCGATCACCACCCGGCGGGAGAGTTTGCTTTTGCCTGCCACTCGGTCGGTGAACATGATCGGCACCTGGGTGTACGAGGCCCGTTTCTGGATAGCACGGTACGTCGTCTCGATCTGGAAGCAGTACCCATCCGAATGGATCGAGGCGAGATCGATGTCCTCGAGCACTTTCCGGCGCCAGACCTTGAACCCTCCCGTGAGATCCCTCACTGGTACACCAAGGATGATCCCGGCATACAGGCCACCCAGACGGCTGATGAGCTTGCGGTGCCAGGGCCATCCTACGGTTTCACCGCCGTCGATGTACCGGCTGGCCAACACCAGATCATGAGACTCGGCGGCCTCGACGAGCCGCGGCAGGTCGGACGGCTGGTGCGAGTGATCGGCGTCCATCTGGGCGATCAACGGGACATCGGATGCCAATGCGTGCAGAAATCCAGTGATGTAGGCGCGGCCGATTCCCTCTTTGCGGGCCCTCGTCATGAGTTCGACCCGTCCTGGAAATGCGGTGACCATAGCGGTCACGACCGCGCCGGTTCCGTCCGGAGAGCTGTCGTCAATGACAAGCACGCGATATCGCCCGCCGAGCGCCATGACGTCGCGGACCACCCGCTCAATATTTTCGCGTTCATTGTAGGTTGGAATCACAACGGTGACTGCGGTCTTGAGCGCGTCTGGAGTACCGATGCTGGCCAAGGTCACGATTCGGAATCGCCTCGTCCACGCGACAACAGGAACTGGACCTGGACCAGCAGGGCGTCGACGTCGAATGGCTTCGAGAGCAAGGCATCCGCCTGCAACTCTTCAGAGCGGTCACGAAGCGTGCGGCTGGCCGACATCGCGACAATCGGGAGGTCAGCGGTCTCTGGCTCCTGGCGCAGCCGTGAGATAAGGGTTCCGCCATCGACACCAGGGAGCATGATATCCATCAGGATCAGGTCCGGCTTCCAGTCACGGGACATCATCAGGCCCTGGGCACCATCGGGCGCGATCGCCACGGTGTGCCCTTCGCCCATGAGCACGACCTCGATCAACTGCGCCACATCGGGCTGATCTTCAACTACTAGAATGCGCGAACCCACCGCCTGCCCGTCCTTCATGTGGCCTAATCCTCGCCGCCCCTTAGGTCACTTATAGCATAGAACGCGATGGATGTACGAACACGGCCACCAAGCTTCGTGTGATCCCTTGTTAACCTTGTCCCGTTCCGTCATTCGGCAAGAATGGTGTCTTCAAGATCGGCACCGAGCGCAGTCAATTTCTGGACGAACCGGGCGTAACCGCGATCGATGTGATATACAGCCAACAGTTCCGTTTCGCCGTCCGCCACCAGTCCCGCCAGGGCGAGTCCGACCGCCGACCGGATGTCGAGCGCGGTGACCCGCATACCATGCAATCGAGCCGGTCCGCGCACTTCAGCGGAGGTGGCCAGGTATTCGTCGTTAGGGCCAAACGTGGCGACCTTGATATCGGCGCCCATCCGGATCAGATCGCCGGTATACCGAAGGCGATC
>JALZMD010000171.1 GCA_030858375.1 Chloroflexota bacterium | reverse complement strand
GCCATTGACCGCATCGCCGGCGTTCAGCGCGATGCTCAGCGCGCTGGCCACCATGGCCGACGCCCCCAGCAGCGACGCCGACCGCCCCCTATCGTCAATCCGCTTGCCAATGTTCATGCTGTGTGCTTCTTCTTCAGATCCAGCGGCCGAGTGTGCCAGTGGCGAACCGTTCGCCTCGTTGGATGCTTCTCCGGTATTGACGATCCATCATCCTGGCCGATTCCCACCCTTCCGGCAACGCCCTTACCGGGGCTCGGGAACCAATCTGTCGACTCCGGCGTTCCTCTTTCCGGGATAGTCCGACTGCTCACGACCGGGTCCTCGTCGTTCGCCGCATCGCTGGCCATCACCGGTTCCCCCGCCCCCTCTGGCGGGCTGAACGACCGGAATGAGTGCGTCTGGTCGAGTCGGTGCGCGGCACCACCAGTCACTTTTCGCCCCAATGGCTCGATGTGCGAAACGGATCGCACCGGCCGAGGGCGTCATCTTGTCAGGGAGTACCACTCATGAACACGGTCGAATCGGTTTTCGGGATCCGCCTCACCCGCCGCACGGCGATGAAGGGCCTGCTCGCCGCCAGTGCGGCCGGCGCCTTTGCCGCCCACGGTATCGGCGCGTTCGCCCAGGATGCGACGCCAGGCGCCTCGGACTACCCGGAAGTCGTGATCGTCGGCACCGAATTCGCCTTCGAGATGCCCGCCTCCGTCGCAGGCGGCTGGACCCGGATCACCCTCGACAACCAGGGCGCGACGATGGATCACCACGCGATGCTGATGCGCGTCAACGATGGCTCCACCTATGACGATCTTGGCGCCGCGCTGCAGAGCGGGGATTTCGGAGCCATCTTCGCCGTATCCACCAGCGTTGGTGGCCCCATGGCCGGACCGGGTGGCACGGCCTCCGTCATCGCCGCCCTCGAGCCCGGCCAGTACATGGCGATCTGCGTCATTCCCGATGACCAGGGCGTGCCGCACGTGGCCCTCGGCATGGCCGCCGAGTTCGAAGTCACGGAAGCTGTCGAGGCCGAAGCCCCGGTCGCCGATACCCGGATCGAGCTGGTGGAGATGATGTTCCACGGCACGCCGGAAGAGATCGCCGCTGGACCCGCCGTCTGGGAAGTCGCCAACATCGGCGCCCAGCTTCACGAAATGTTCATCGCCCAGGTCGCCCCCGGCTTCACCTTCGAGCAGATCAGCGCGATGCTGTTGACCCCGCCCGAAGCGACCCCGGAAGGGGGTATGGACCATGCCTCGCCCGAAGCGGCGATGATGGCTCCGCCCTTCACCAACATTGGTGGCGTTGCCCCAATGAGCCCCGGCTACACCAATTACGTCCCGCTCGAGTTCACCCCGGGCGAATACTTCGCGATCTGCTTCGTGCCGGATCCGGAATCGGGCGCCCCCCACGCCGCCCTCGGCATGATCATCGGCTTCACCGTCGCCTAGCGCAGTCCGCTCAACATTGAGCAGGGGCCCCGCGTTCGTCGTGACGCGGCGCCCCTGATTCGTGGGCCCGTCCCGGAGCACCGGCCAGACGCGCCCATGTCCCTGACGTTGGTCATGGACGTCCATACCGCTTCATGATGGTTCCCCGCCGATCCAAAAAGGCGATTGGTGCATTCATTGACGCTCCGTTGACGCGGTGCGCGTATCGTGGCCTTCGGTGGTGAGTGAACGCGGCGCCAGGTCATGGATGCGGCACGTGGCTGACGCTGTGTTACCCACCCGACCAGGTATGCCGGGTTCGACGTTGAACCGGCCTGTCCCCTTGCGGGTTGACCCTGAAAGTCAGTTTCCGTCGTTGCATCGGCGGGACTCACCCAGCGCCAGCGCGGCGGTCACCATGTATGGCGAACAGGCCGGCCACGATGCGGTTCACATTCGTTGCACATTGCTGTGACACGGTTGTGACACTTTTCACAGGGGAGAGGCGCAGACTGCAAAGCATTCCACCGGATCTCCGGTGTGTGACATCGGCCAGATCGCGGCCATTGTTGTGCATTCTGAACATTGTTCAGCAAACCTGTTGACATTCAGCCATTCAGTCAGTAAGCTGCCAACAGTGATCGATTGAACGTTGTTCAGGAGTCTGATGCATGTTACCCAAACGGGTCCTTACCGGAGCCAGTGCCCGCCGCGAACGCAGCCGGCAGGAAATGCGATCGACGATTCTCTCGGCCGCAGCCGCCATCTTCGAGAAGGAAGGTATCGATGGCCTCACGATCCGGGCCGTGTCCCAGGCGGTTGGGTATTCGCCAGGAGCGATGTACGAGTACTTCGACTCCAAAGAGGCCATCCTCACTGCCCTCTACTTCGGCGGCACTGATGGACTTGGCGGTTTTTGCGAACGCGCCGTCGCCGCCCTGCCCGCCGAATCCTCCGCGGTCGACGGGATTGTCGCCCTCGGGCATGCCTACCGGACCTATGCCCTGGCGCATCCCGATCTCTACCGTCTCGTCTTCGGCGGCTTCAAGATACCGCCCAATGCCCGTCCCGCCGATTGTGACGATGACGAAACCGGCGGATTCGGCACCCTGGCCGAGATCGCGGCTCGCGGAACCGCTGCCGGTGAGCTTGAGGATCTCCCACCCGATGTCATCGCCGTGACCGCCTGGGCGGCGGTGCATGGCTTCGTTTCCCTGGAAGTCACCGGTCACATCACCGGGGGCGATGGACCCGGCGTTCCGCCCTCATCGCCTGAAGCAGGACGCCAAACCCGTGACCACCTTTTCGGAGCACACGTCCGCATGACGCTTTTCGGACTTGTAAAGGAGGCGCATCGCACCCCATCCGGGTCCACCTGACTTTCGCATAACACGGTCCGGATCACAGGGCACCCTTCCCACGGCGGGATCCCGCCAGGTGCGTGACGGTTCGCACCGTCTATCCCGAACTCCGTTGTACCAGTCAGAAAGATATTGCGATGAAATCATTCTTCTCTACCGCCGGTATGGCCGAAGCCAGCTCCCGTCGCCCCTGGTGGACGATTGGCGCGTGGGTTGCCGCACTCGTCCTGTCATTCGTCATCATGGGCACGCTTGGTCTCAAGACCACGACCGAGTTCACCTTCACGAACGATCCCGAATCCCAGGCCGGAGCGAACATCCTTGAGGGCGCCGGCCTGATCGACGACAGCCCGACCGACGAAACGATCGTGGTGCATTCCGAAACCAGCACCGTGGACGACCCTGCGTTCCAGGCCAAAGTCGAGGAAATCACCGCCACCGTGCGCGGGATGGACGGCGTCGTCGTTCCCGACACCGTGGTGAACTACTACGAGTTGAGCGCCAATTCGGAAACGGCCGCCATGGCAGAGGGCCTGGTTTCGGACAACCGCAACACCACCCTGATCCCGGCCTCGCTCACCGGCACGCTCGACGAGGCGATGGAAAACGCACCCGCCTACGTTGAGGATGTGGACGCCTTCTCCGGCGACGGGATCGAAGTCATCTCGGTCGGCTACGTCAGCATCGGCGAAGAGAACAACAAGATCGCCGAGGAAGATATCGTCCAGGGCGAAACGGTCGGCATCATTGCCGCCCTCATCATCCTGGTCTTCGTCTTCGGCGCGCTGGTGGCGGCCGGTATCCCGATCATCCTCGCCATGGTGTCGATCCTGATCTCGCTCGGGATCACGGCACTCATCGGCCAAATCTGGGACCTCTCCTTCTTCGTGACCAACATGATCACCATGATCGGGCTTGCGGTCGGCATCGACTACGCGTTGTTCGTGGTCGAGCGCTACCGCGAAGAGCGCCGCCGTGGCCGCACCAAATCCGAATCGATCGGCGTGACTGGCGGCACCGCCAGCAAGGCCGTCGCCTTCTCCGGCGCCACCGTCGTGCTCGCCCTGCTCGGCATGTTCATCATGCCCGCCTCGATTTTCCGGGCCCTGGCGATCGGCGCCATCGTCGTCGTGATCGTGGCTGTCTTCGCGGCCCTCACCCTGGTCCCGGCGCTTCTCACCCTGCTCGGTGACCGCATCGACTGGCCCCGCAAGCGCAATTACGAGGCGTACGCCGTGGCACACGCGGCCGACGATCCGCACAACCTGCAACTGGTCTACAAGGGCTTCTGGGGCCGGATCACGCGCGCCGTGATGGCCCGACCCGTGATCGGCGTCGTCTTCACGGTCGGTCTGCTCCTGCTCGCCGCCATTCCCTACCTCGACATCAACACCGGCTTCGCGGGCGTCGAATCGATGCCGGACGACAGCCAGGTGAAGCAGGGCTTCGAAATCCTCGAAGAGGAAGGGTTCGCTGGCCGCCTCGCCGTCGTCCAGTTTGCGGTCGACGGTGACGAGGGATCGGCCCAGGGCGGCATTGACAACCTGCGTACCGCGCTCGCCGCAGCAACCGTCCCTGATGGTGATGGCACCAAACCGGCCTTCCTCCCGGTTCCGGAAGAAAACTGGGCACGCTGGAACGACGCGGGTGACGTTGCCCTGCTTGAAGCGACCCTCAACATGGGTACCAACGATGCCCGGGCCTACACGGTGATCGACGAATTGCGCGGCGATATCGTGCCGGCTGCCTTCGATGGCTCGTCGGCCGATGTCTACGTGACCGGCGAAACCGCGTTCAACCAGGACTTCTTCAATATTGCCAACGACTACGCCCCGTACGTGATCGCCTTCGTGCTGGGCCTGAGCTTCCTGCTCCTGCTGCTCGCCTTCCGCTCGATCGTGGTTTCCGCCAAGGCGATTGCCATGAACCTGCTCTCGGTCGGCGCCGCGTACGGGCTGCTGGTGCTGGTCTTCCAAAAGGGTGTCGGCGCCGACTTCTTCGGCTTCCAGCAGACACCGACGATCGAGGCGTGGATCCCGATTTTCCTCTTCTGCGTGCTCTTCGGCCTGAGCATGGACTACCACGTCTTCCTGCTGAGCCGGATTCGCGAGCACTACGACCAGACCGGCAACAACACCGAGTCGGTGGCGGTTGGTCTTCACTCGACGGCCAAGATCATCACCGGCGCCGCCCTGATCATGGTCGCCGTGTTCGGTGGCTTCGCCTCGGGCCGGCTGGTCATGCTCCAGCAGATGGGATTCGGCCTTGGGGTCGCGGTCTTGCTCGATGCCACCATCGTCCGCTCCGTGCTCGTGCCCTCGGCCATGGCCCTGCTCGGTGACCGCAACTGGTACCTGCCGAAGTGGCTGGAATGGCTGCCCGACCTCCGGGTCGAAGGCGCCCCGCCGCCCGCTCCCGCAGTCGACCTGCTCCCGGTCGAGATGCCGGTGGGAGCCACGGCCGGCGAGTAACATCACCTCACACCTTTCCTGAACACCACGGACCTTGGGGCCGCGTCAACGCCGACGCGGCCCCGGGTGTGTCCGCCCGCGGCCCGGTAACCGCTCCGAACGACACGAACCACAGACGAAGGAGTCCCCCCCATGGAAACCCGGGCATCCGCCCCACGACCGGGCATCCAGCGCCGCTGGATCGTGCTGATAACCCTCGCCATCGTGCTGCTGCTGGCGGCAACCTCGGCCCTGTACCTCCGCGCCCGGCTCGATCCCGGCACCCCGGTGGTGGGTGTCTCCCAGATCGCCGTTCAGGACGATCAGTTTGCCCCCGCTGCAATCGAGGTCCCGGCCGGCACGACGGTGTCGTGGGAATGGGACGGGATTGAAGAGCACAACGTGGTTGGTGACGGATTCGAATCCTCGGCCCAGGTCGAAGGTGACTTCTCGCACACGTTCAATGAACCAGGTACCCATGCGTACGAGTGCACGCTGCATTTCTTCATGCGTGGCGAGGTGGTCGTGACCGACTGATCGAAACGACGTGGTCAACGCGCATGGTGGCTCGGCATGAAGATTTCCAGCACCCCCACTATCGTCGCCGTGATCAACGCCGTGATCGCCATGTTCCTCGTTGCCCTGCTGATGGATGTCGCGTACGGGAACAAGGTCATGTCCACCGTTGCCGGAATTGCCGTGGGGCTGGCGGTGACGGGGTACATGGCTGGCCTGCTCCCTTATCGCAGCATGTCGACAGAGTACGGCCCCGCTATCCGCGT
>JALZMD010000141.1 GCA_030858375.1 Chloroflexota bacterium | reverse complement strand
GCATGAGCGTGGATCCCAGGATCCCAATCCAGAAATCGGCCCGATACTCGACCACCGTCCGCAACTGGATCAGCTGCAGCTTCGCGTACAACCGGGCGTTCTTCCGGAATCTGGATGGTATGGATGCATCAGTCATTGCGCCCACACCCCCGGGCCGTCAAGAGGTCTTCTTCGCCGAAAGCATAGTGCCCATTCCGCTTCGTCCACCGCCTCGTCATTCCGAGCGGAAGTCGAAGAATCTCCGTGCAAAGCACGTTGAAGCCCTGCGGGGCGAGATTCCTGCACTCGCCTGCGGCTCGTTGCGGGATGACCGTTAAGTGCTTCGCGCGAATGGCTACGGCCCAGATGGCGCGATTCACCCACCCTGGATCTCCACCGCGTCGAACGCCCGCTTCCACGCCCAGCCCGCGAATGCCCACAACACCGCCAGCCAGCCGAACTGCAATGCCAGCAAACTGGCCAGGTCCCATCCCTCCGCCTTGCCGAGGTAGATCTGGAGCGGCGTCGAGACGATCCCCCGCAACGGCAGTACCTCGGCCACGATCCGCAGCCAGCCCGGCAACATCGCCAGGGGGATGAGCGTCCCGGAAAGGATGCTGATCAGCGATTGCTGCGCCCACATCAAACCCACCGCATTCAGCGTCCAGAAGCAGAGCAGCGAGATCAGGAAGGTGCAGAGCGCCTTGATCACGAACCCGGTCAGCACGGCGATCGCGAACAGCGTTCCCGCCAGGACCGAATCCGGCGCCTGGACATCGAAAAAGAGCGTGCCGAGCACCAGGATCAGGATCAGCGAGATGAGTCCCTCGACGACCGACATGCCGGCCGCCGTTGCGAGCTGGGTCGTGCGGTAGTCGAGGGGCCGGGTCAGCTCCCGGGTAATCTCGCCGGTGCGGATTGTCCCCATCATCGTGCCAGCCACGCGCCAGCCGACCAGCGCGTTGATCCCGTAGGCGAGCAGGATGTAGGTCCGCATCTCTTCCCAGGTGTATCCAGAGATCGTGCCCGACTCCGCGAAGGCGGCCTCCCAAAGGGCGTAGAGGATGAAAACCCAGATGAACGTGATGAGGATGTTGAACAGCGTCGTCACCCGGTAGGCGAGCGCCTGTTGCATCCAGGTCGCGGCGATCGCCAAGTACTTGGGCCGTCGCTTGCCCAACGTGATCGGTGATCTTGCGGCGATACCGGTACCCTCGTCGATTCAGGTCACGAACATGTGCAAGGCGCGAGTATACACGTGTCGATCCGTCGGCGGGAATTGGCACTGGCCACCTGCCCTCACCCCGGCGACAATGCCACCATGGATTGCCTCCGGACCACAAGGAATCAGACCCTTTGAATACCCCAATCAACGAGAACGATCTCTGTTTCCTGCCCGCCGTCGCTCAACGTGAACTGTTGCGACAAAAACAGATTTCGGCTCGCGAGTTGCTCGCTGCCTGCCTGGCCCGGATCGAGGCGGTGAACCCAGCCGTCAACGCCATCGTCACGATGGATGCCGACGACGCGATGCGCCAGGCCGAGGCGGCTGATGACCGGTTCGCGCGCGGCGAAACGGTTGGTCCGCTCCACGGGCTCGTGATCGCCCACAAGGACCTCCTGGCGACCAAGGGTATGCGCACCACCCAGGGAAGCCTCCTTCACCAGGACGACGTGCCTACTGAGGATGCCGCAATCGCCAGCCGGATGCGCGAGGCCGGGGCGATCCGCCTCGGGAAGACCAACGTACCCGAAATGGGCGCTGGTTCGCACACCTTCAACCCCGTCTTCGGCCCGACCCGCAACCCTTATGACCTTGGCCGCACCGTCGGCGGCTCCTCGGGTGGGGCCGGCGCTGCATTGGCCAGCGGTATGGTCAGTCTTGCCGATGGCAGCGATCTCGGCGGATCGTTGCGCAACCCCGCCTCGTTCAACAACGTCGTCGGCCTGCGGTCGGCCATTGGGCGGGTCACCCGTGCGCCGGTCACAACAGGGTGGACATCAATGTCGGTGCTCGGCGCGATGGGGCGGACGGTGGCCGACACCGCCCTGCTCCAGTCGGTGCTCGCCGGGTTCGACCCGAACGATCCCAACAGCCTGCCCGGCGACGGATCGGAGTTCGCCGCCATTGTGGACGGGGCGCCGGCTGACAACCTCCGTGGCGTCCGGGTCGGCTGGTCACGCAACCTCGATACAATTCCCGTGGAATCCGTGGTGACGGACGTCCTGGAACGGGACGGCCGACCGGTGCTCGAAGCACTGGGTGCGGAGCTGCGTGACATGGAGCCGAACCTTGACCTGGCCGAGGAGAGCTTCCGGCCATTGCGTGCCTGGGAGATGGCGCAGAAGTATGGTGGCCAGTACCGGCAGGATCCGGGCCAGCTCAGCGAAAACGTCCGCGTCAACACCGGGTGGGGCATGGACCTGACCGCAAGCGATGTCCACGCCGCGCTTACCGCGCGGACGGCGCTGTACCGGCAGTTCCTTGCGCTCTTCGATGAGATCGATGTTCTGGCCCTGCCGACCGTGCAGTTGCCGCCGTTCCCGGTCGATTGGCACTACCCGCACGCGGTCGCCGGGGAAACGCAGGCCGATTACCTCGGCTGGATGCGTTCGTGCTGGTACATCTCGGCCACCGGGTTTCCGGCTATATCGATCCCTTGCGGATTCACTGCAGATGGCCTGCCAGTCGGAATCCAGTTCGTCGGCCGCCCGCTCGGCGAATCCGCCTTGCTCCGCTTTGCCCTCGCCTTCGAAGCCGCTAACCCCGCCTGGCAGCGCCATCCGGACGTGTCGTCGTAGGGTTCCGAGATCGCGGATGCGCTTCGCGCGGTATCCAGCGAGGCCGACCCTTCACTAACGCTCAGGGTGACGGTGGTTCGGGAGCAAGATTTGAGATCGTCGTGTCCGTCAATCACAAGGTCGAACCGGGACGCCCTACAGGAAGTACACGAACTTGTCCCAGAACCAGTGCCGGAACCGGTTGGCCAGGCCGTCCGGCACCTCGCCCGGTTGCGATCTGGCAATGTCCGGCTCGACTAATTCCGCCACACCACGATCCGCGACCGCAGCGTCTTCGAAGAGCAGGGCGATCTCCAGGTTGCGGTAGAGCGCCCAGGCGTCGTAATTGATCGTTCCCACGATCATCGCGTCGTCCGCGATCGTCACCTTGGCGTGCATCGTCACCGGGTATTCCCAGATCTCGACACCCGCCTCCAGCAGCCGCCCATACTGATGTTTCAGTGCCGCATCGGCGGGCGCGTTGTTCGACCGCTCCGACACGAGGAGCCGCACCGCCACGCCCCGTTCGGCGGCAGCGACGATGCGGTCGAGCATGCCCGGATCCGTGAAGTAGGGATTCATGATGTCCAGTCGCGTCGTCGCATCCTCGATGATCGCGCGGGAAGCCTGGGTGCCGGGCAGGAACCCGCCGGGGATGTTCTGTAACAGCGTCGTCCGGATCGAGCCCGGATCATCCAGCACCGGGAAGTAGGCACCCAGCGATCCCGGCTCGCCCGAAACCGGCCCGCCCAGCGACCGGAAGCTGGTGAGGAAGACCGCCTGCATCTGGCGCACCACATCGCCTTCGACCCGCACGAAGACATCGTGAAATGTGCCGCCGTTGAAGTGGTCCTGGAACCCGGCGCCACCGACCCAGCCGATCCGGCCATCAATGACGATCGCCTTTCGGTGATCCGATTGACCGACCTCATCCTGCGACCAGTCGATCGCGTGGTCGTCAAGCAGACCGTCGCGGTCGAGCGGGAAGACGTTGTTGACCACAACCATGACCCCGGCCTCGGTCATCTCATCGAAATAGGGAGATGACTCGCCGCCGACCTTCGCCCCATAGGCATCGATGATCAACCGGACCTTGACCCCTGACCGGGCCTTCTGCGCGAGCGCTCCGCTGAACCGACCGGCAATGT
>JALZMD010000114.1 GCA_030858375.1 Chloroflexota bacterium | reverse complement strand
AGAAGCTGCCGGCGCCGTGCCCGACATCGAAGATCACGCCGCGTTCCCGCGCCCGGTGCATGTGGTCGAAGACCTTGCCGTCGTCATCGATGATCGGGAACTGCTGAGCGAAGACGTGGGTGTGGATATCGCCCGGCCGCAGCTTCTCCAGGATCAACGCGGGATACGACTGGTCTGGAAGGTTGGGGAAGAAATCGACCATCACCGGCATGCCGCACTGCTCGGCCGCTTCCAGCGCCCGATCGGCCGCCAGCCACGGCCCGTGATCGGCGTCGAAGTGGCGTTTCGCCCAGTAGTGGGCGGTCTTGATCCCGACCACGACATCGCTGTGCATCAGCGCCGTGCTGGCGGCCAGTTCCGGGTTCATCTCGACCGCTTCGTGTTCCCACGCTCCACCCATGCCGGAGCCGATGATGTTGACGTAGCCGAGCACGCGGATCTTCCAGCGGTTGTCGATCACGTCGTGCCGGAACTGGGCGAAATCGCGCCAGCCTGTCGTTCCGGCATCCACCACGGTAGTCACGCCCGACGACAGGGTGTTGACCAGCGGATGCAATGAGAGCTCGGAGCGGGAGTGCGTGTGGGCAACGTGCGCGTGCATGTCGATGATGCCGGGCGTGACATGCAGCCCGGCGAGGTCGATCGACCGGTCTCCCGGTTGTTCCGGGAGGTTGCGGGAGACGGCCTCGATCCGGCCATCGCGCACGCGAATATCGGCAAGTTCGTGGATCCCGTTCGCCGGATCGATCACGTGTCCGTTGCGAAGAACCAGACTGGTCATGAAACCTTCCCTCGATTGGCGGCAGCTCGGCCAGCAAAAAGCTTCGCCGATCGTGCCAGAGGGGAGGAAGGCTGGCAAGCCCAGTGACGCCGTACCCATGTCTTACTGGCCGGTCTTGTGCCGGCCACGTCAATCAATCGGCCACCTTGCCGCCCGTATCGACAGAACCATACGCACCAGTGATGATGCCTGCGATGATTCGGGGCCATCCGGTAGGGGCGGCCCCTGTGGCCGCCCGCAAGGGCGTCGTGCCGGGGATGAGATTCATGGCAAGTAATACGGCGGCGGGACCGACCGCCCCCACACTGGCGGAACTTGGGCTGCGGCCGGTCATCAATGCCGCCGCCACGCTGACGAAGCTCGGCGGCTCGGTGATGCCGCCTGAGGTGGTGGCCGCCATGAACGAGGCGGCGAAGACCCACGTCGATTTCTTCGCCCTGCAACGGGCGATCGGGAAGCGGATCGCCGCGGCAACGCAGAATGAGGCGGCTTTCGTCTCCTCCGGCGCGGCGGGCGGGATCGTCGTGGCGGTCGCGTCCGTGCTGGCCGGTACCGACTTGCTCAAGATTTCGAACTTTCCTTCGCTCGACGGATTCGATAAGACCGAGATCGTGGTCCATCGCTCCCAGCGCAACGGTTACGACTACGCCGCGCGCCAGACTGGCGCCGAATTCGTGGAGATCGGCGATTCGCTGGACGAGCTGGAGGCGGCGATCGGGCCGAGGACCGGGGCGGTGCTCTGGTTCGCCGGCGCGCTGGCGAAAGACTCCCCACCGCTGGAATCTGTGATCGAGATCGCCCATGGGCGCGACGTGCCGGTTATCGTCGATGCCGCCGCCCAATTGCCGATGATGAGCAATCTCTGGCATTACACGCGCGACCTCGGTGCCGACCTCGCGATTTTCAGCGGCGGCAAGGGGCTGCGCGGACCGCAGTCGAGTGGGCTCGTGCTTGGCCGCGCGGAGCTGATCGACGGCTGCTACGCCAACGGCTCGCCGAACACCGCGATCGGACGCCCGCTCAAGGTCGGCAAGGAAGAGCTGTTCGGCGTCCTCGCCGCGCTCGAATGGTCGCTGGCGCGGGACGAAGAGGCCGTCCTGGCCCGGTACGAGAATATTGTCCAGTTCTGGATCTCCGGGCTCAGCGAACTGCCCGGCGTCTCGGTTGAGCGCGGGTACCCGAGCGAGGCGGGCCAGCCCCATGGCCGCGCGATCGTGGCCCTCGACGAGACGGCGAAGCTGGACGCGCCAACCCTCGTCCAGGCGCTGTGGGATGGCGAACCGTGCATCGCGGTCAGCCCGTTCGGCACCGGCAGCATTGCCCTCAACCCCCAATCCATCGAAGATGGAGAAGAGATCGTCGTCGTCGAGGCGATCCGGAATCTGCTCGGTGCGTAGGATTGCCGGATTTGTATCAGCCTCAATCGCGGGAGAGCACACGGGCTCTCCCCTACCAGATTACGTACAGTCGATTGGGCCGACCTGTGTGCTGGCTCGAGTAGCGCGAAAGGAACCCCATGACCCATCCGGATGACAAGCTCAAGGAACTCGGGATCGAGATCGAGGACAAAACGACGTTCCACCCGGCCGTCGCCCTCGGCGTGATCAGCGGCAACCTGCTCTACCTTTCCGGCTCCACCCCCAGCGACCCGCGCTGGAAGGGCCGCGTTGGCGAAGCGCTGACGGTTGAGGAGGGGTACCAGGCGGCCCGCGACTGCACGATCAACCAGATCGCGGCTGCGAAATCGGTGCTCGGCGACCTGGGCCGGATCAAGCGCGTGGTCAAGGTGCTCGGGATGGTCAACGCCGCACCGAACTTTCCGGATACTCCGGCGGTCGTACACGGCGCGTCGGAACTGTATTTCGCCGTGTTCGGCGAAAAGGGCGTTCACGCCCGCTCGGCGGTCGGCCTCCAGGCGCTGCCCAGCGATGTTGCGGTCGAAATCGAAACGATCTTCGAAATCGAGTAGGCCGGGACGGACGGAGGG
>JALZMD010000078.1 GCA_030858375.1 Chloroflexota bacterium | reverse complement strand
CCGAGGACGCCGTGGTCGTATGGGCCGCGCAGCGCGACGTGGACGATCCGGGCGTCTGCACCGGCGGCCTCGATGACTCGGCGTGAACTCTCGACCTGGTAGGAGACGTCGGTGGCGTCGCGGGTCATGATCACGATCGTCTGCGCCAGCCGCGCGGCGTCGATGGCGAACGCGGCTTCCTCTTCGCCCGGCTCGTGGCTGAGCGTGGCGACCCGCGTGCCCGGCAGCTGGAGGGCCGATTCCTCGCGAATGATCCCGCCACGATTGAAGGGGTCCTCGGCCTCGCTCGACCGCAACCGCTGGAAATCGACGATCAGGGCCGGCTCGTCGGCCGCAATTGGCACGAACGGGCGGTCACCTACAACGACAATCGTCCCGGCCGCGATCCGTTCCGCTTCGGAACGCAACGTCGGGTCGGCCGGTGGTAAGGGTGGCGTCGGCTCCTCGATGCCATAGGCCGCACGCAACGAATGGAGTCGCTCGACCGTGGTCGCGAACAGCTCCCCCGCCAACGAGCCATCGTCGACGGCCGCGACGAGCGCCCGGAACCGCACCAGCTGTTTGTTGAGCGACTCGTTCGATTCCAGCACGTCGACCCCGGACGCCTTGCAGCGGATCGCAGTGTCCTCAAGCCCGTACCGGTCGTTGATCGCGTCCATCGACAGGGAATCGGTGAAGATCACTCCCTTGAAGTCAAGCTCACCACGCAGCAGCCCGGTCAGGATCGCGTGCGAGAGCGTTGCCGGGTGCTCATCCAGCACCGGGAAGACGATGTGGGTGGTCATCACCGCCGGGACCCCGGCGTCGATCGCGGCCCGGAACGGAGCCAGCTCGATCTCGTGCAGCCGTTCGAGCGGGTGCTCGATCACGGGCAGACCGAGGTGGGAATCGACGTTGGTGTCGCCGTGACCGGGAAAGTGCTTGACGCAAGAGATGACCCGCGTGTTCGTCAGCCCGCGAATCGTGGCCAGCGAGCCCTCGACGACCTTTTCGACCGTGTCCCCGAACGATCGAGTCCGGATGACCGGGTTGCCATGATTGTTGTTGACATCGACAACTGGGGCGAAGTTGACGTTAATCCCGCATTCCCGCAGTTGCACGCCAGTAATGCGGGCCGCCTCCTCGGTGTCGGCTCGATTGCCACGCGCCGTCAGCGCCATCGCCCCCGGCGGGGTCACCATGTCGGCCGGAAGGCGGCTGACGATGCCCGCCTCCTGGTCGGCCGCGATCAGGAGCGGCGGCATGCCGAGCGATCGCGCCTGGTCTTGCAGCTCACCAGTCAGGGTGTGGAGTTGCTCGCGGCTCGTGATGTTGTCGGCGAAGAAGATGACGCCGCAGGGCCGGATCTCGCGAAATGCAGCCCGCGCCTCATCGGAAAACACCGGTCCTTCGAACCGTAACATCATGCTCTGCCCGACGAGTTCAGTGGTGGTGTTTGGTGTAGTTGTCATAGAATGCCCCTACGCGCATTTCGGCGCGTAGCGCCTTAAACGTCATTCCGCAGCGAGCTGCAGGCGAGTGGAGGAGTCTCTTGGTGAGGACCGCAGTCCGACTAGACCTTGAGGCCGGGTAATCAGACCGCTGCGGCGGGGGATTGCTCCTGTCGGCTTCGCCTCCCTGCGGAATGACGTTCAAGCGCTTCGCGCCACGTCCTCACTCACCCCGCAGGTAGCGCACGAATTCCGCCGCCTTTGCCGGTTTCTCGTCGTCTGGAACGGCGGTCAGCGCGTTGATGAGGGCCGCGCCGACAATCGCGCCTTCCGCGATTTCGCCAACCTGCCGCACGTGTTCCGGCTTCGAGATCCCGAACCCGATCGCCAGCGGCAGGTCGGTGTGGCTGCGGATCCTGCCGATGTACGCGCCAAGCGTATCGGACATTTTGTCTCGCGCACCGGTCACGCCGGTAACCGAGACGCAGTAAAGAAATCCGGTCCCGCGCTCGGCAGCCGCGACCAGCCGGTCATCGGTACTGGTTGGTGCGACCATGAAGATCAGGTCGCGTCCATGAGCCTCACAAGCCCTCCGTAACGAGTCCGATTCCTCAATCGGCAGGTCCGGGACGATGAAGCCATCGACCCCGGCGGCCGCGCAATCGGCGGCGTAGCGCTCAACGCCGTATTTCAGGACCGGGTTGTAGTATCCCATTAACAGCATTGGCGCGGTGACACCCTCGGACCGCAGCTGGCGCACCAGCTCGATGCAATCCTTGAGGCGGGTGCCGTTTTCGAGCGCGATCTGGCCGGTGCTTTGGACCGAAGACCCATCAGCGATCGGATCCGAGAACGGGATCCCAACCTCGATCAGGTCCGCCCCGGCCTCGATCAGCGACCGGATGATCGCCTTGCTCGATTCGAGCGTGGGGTAACCCGCCGTGTGGAACGGCATCAGGGCCGTCTTGCCCTCGTGGCGCAACCGGGCGAAGGTTTCGCCGATCCGGCTGGCCGTGGTCGTCACGGTGGCTGAGGTCGCGGTTTCCGTCACAGGGTCACTCCCAGCGCATCGGCCACGGTGTGCATATCCTTGTCGCCGCGGCCGGAGAGGTTGATCACCATCGTCTGGCCCTGTTTCATCTCCTTCGCCAGCTTGGCGGCGTAGGCTATCGCATGACTCGATTCGAGGGCCGGAATGATGCCCTCGGTGCGGCAGAGGAGCTTGAAACCCTCTAGCGCCTCATCGTCCGTGATTGAAACAAACCGCGCCCGGCCCGTGTACTTCATGTGCGAGAGTTCGGGGCCGACACCGGGGTAGTCCAGACCCGCCGAAATCGAATGCGTCTCCACGATCTGCCCATCGTCGTCCATCAGCACGTACGACCATGAGCCGTGCAGCACACCCTCTTCGCCGGCCACGAGCGTCGCCGCGTGCAGGCCGGAGTCGAGCCCGTGACCACCGGCCTCGACGCCAATAATCTCGACCGATTCATCCCCGAGGAATGGATAAAAGAGGCCCATCGCGTTCGAGCCGCCGCCGACACAGGCCACGATCGCGTCCGGCAGGGCGCCGGTTTGCGCCTGGATTTGGGCCCGCGCCTCGCGGCCGATCACCGACTGGAAATCGCGTACGATCATCGGGTACGGATGCATCCCGGCGACCGTGCCGAAGATGTAGAAGGTGTCGTCGACGTTGGTGACCCAGTCGCGGATCGCCTCGTTGATCGCGTCCTTGAGGGTCTTCGAGCCGGAGGTGACCGAAACGACCGCGGCCCCGAGCAGCTTCATCCGGAAGACGTTGAGCGATTGCCGCTGGATATCGACCTCACCCATGTAGACCACGCACTTCAGACCGAGTAGGGCGCAGGCGGTCGCGGTTGCCACGCCGTGCTGGCCAGCGCCGGTTTCGGCAATGATCCGTGGCTTGCCCATCCGCTTGGCGAGCAGGGCCTGCCCAAGCGCGTTGTTGATCTTGTGGGCCCCGGTGTGGGCCAGGTCTTCGCGCTTCAGGAAGATCCGGGGTCCGTCTGGTCCACCGGCCTCCTCGGCGAAGCGCCTGGCCTCGTACAGTGGCGTGGCGCGCCCGACATAGTGGGTGGCGAGATCGTCGATTTCGGCCTGGAACGCCGGGTCTCGTTTCGCTTCGTCGTAGGCGGCGATCAGTTCGGTAATGGCCGGCATTAGGGTTTCCGGCGCATAGGTGCCACCGAACCGGCCAAACCGGCCTTGGGCGTCGGGCATGACTTCCGCGGCCGCGAAGGCGGTTTGGGTGATTGGTGCAATGTTGGAGATGTGGACCACGTTGGTTTGCTCCATGTACGTATCACGGCGGAGGATGATGACCGCCCACCGTGCCGCCCCCTCTACTGCAGGGGTCGCAGCGTGGCCTGAGTGTACCAAAGCAACGCCAGATCCAGAGGCCTTCGAGGATCCCACCCGATGGTGTGGGGTAGCCGCGCCCATTCGTGGCTAAACTTGGACGGAGTTGAGGCGTTTCTGACGATGCCGGATGTCTGGCTGGTCGCGCTCACGTTGATGGTAAAGGGACCTGAAGGCATGAGCGGAACCGAGCCAATGCACGATATCCGCGACCGGGATGATATCGCCGCACTCATTAGGGCGTTCTACGCGCGGGCATTCGCTGATTCCGTGCTCGGGCCGATCTTCATCGACATTGCCAGGATGGATCTCGATGCGCACATGCCGGTCATGTGCGATTTCTGGGAAACAGTCCTGTTCCAGACCGGGTTGTACAAGGGCAATGCCTTCAACGTGCACCTTGGTCTGCACACGCAGGTTCCCCTCACCGCGATGCACTTCCAGCGCTGGCTCGATATTTGGGAAGCCACCGTCGATGACCTGTTCGCTGGCGACAGGGCGATTCAGGCCAAGGTCCAGGCGGGCCGCATCGCCGGGTCGATCCGGCGCCGTCTCGAACGCACGAGCGACGGTGAAGTCCTCGCCATCACGTCGGTCTAATCGTCGCCAGCTACTCAGATCCGTTGCCGAACACATGTTCGCCTGGCATAATCGAGTTACGGACCGGACGAGAGAGGGGACATGACGATGCATTCAACTAAATATTCGGACACGTTTATTGAAATTGCGGATGATTCAACAGCGGTCCAGGGAGTCCCTCCGCCCGAGAAGGAGGACAATCCTTCGGTGGCCTCGCGTACCTGGCGAATGATTTTTGAGCAGCCCTATGCGCATACCTCAGACGATGTCATCTTCTCGGTGTGGGCGGATCGTCAGGGCATTCCGGCAAGCAATCGCGCTGCAGCCCGTGAGGAGTTCTTCTCAAATGGCCGCGCGTGCCTGCGGGCCTCGGACCTGGGCAAGAAGTACGGCTGGGGCATTCATTACAACGAGGATGGCCGTGTTGCCGCCTACGGTCGTGAAACGGACGCTTACCGAGCGTTTGCCGAGGCCGGCGAGCTGAAGGTGCTCAAGGCGATGCGGTCATCGCGCGGCTAGCCATGTGGGCGGCTGAGGTCCCCACCTGTGTCCGCTGTCCGCGAGTATGCGCGGAGGACTGGCGAGATCGCGCTCCGGCGGGTTACGAAGGAACCTCACTGACACGCGATCCGTTCGAGGCGATTCGCCAGTTTCCCCTGATCTGCCTCCAGCCATCGGTCGAGGGCCAGGAGCCTCCGGGCGCGGGCGTGGATGTCGTTTTCCGTGCTCGAGCCCTGCATACTATGGCCGAGCCAGTGAATGAAACTGGTCGCTTCCCGGAAGCGCAGCAGCATGGGAACCGCCGCCAGTTCCTCAGACGACAACGGTGTTCGCTGCAGATACCCCTGCGCAAAAGAATCGACCAACGGCCACGCGCACCCATCGTCCCAGTTCCTGGTGCTGAACGCGCCCAGCCCGATCGCAAAGTCCATCGCCCGATGGCCCGTTCCCGCAAACTCGAAGTCCAGGATGCCAGAAACCCGATCCAACTCCATCAGGGTGTTCGTGGGGTAATAGTCGCCATGGATCAATTGGGCGGGCCAGCCCGAGGTGCTGCGTTGCCAACGCTCCTCCGTCCGCAACGTGATTGTTGCCAGCGCCGTCGCCTGCACGCTATCGCGGAACTCCGCCTGGATGGCGAGAATGGGGTCCGGCACTGCTGGGTGAATCGAACGGAGATCGCCGAAGGTGGCGGGAACCGGAGTCGTCGGGTCCAGGCGAACCCCGGCCATGGCCTCGTCCAAATCGGCGAGCGCCACGCCACAGCGGAACGCGTCGGCGCGGCTTCCGAACCGGGCGGCATGACCGGCAATGTGGTGAAACAGCGCGAAGCGGGATGCGTCGGCGCCTCGCGTGATCTCGACGCTCGTTCCGCCAGATATCGTTTGCACGGACGACGGAACCGAGAATGGCAGAGTCCTATCCGCCATGGCGCTCAGCAGGGCATGCTCGAATACGGACCGGTCGACGCTGCCTACAGCCTGGGAACACTTCAGGACGAACCATCCGGTTCCTGACCTGACCAGGAATGATAGGTTGTTTGTTCCCGTCGCGATCGGTTCGATGTCGAGAGGAGGATTGAGTCGCCAGTGGTTCAACGCATCGGGAAGTTCACTCCCGGTCATGCGGACACCTGTTTCGCACATCCCATCCTGATCCGCGTCAGCAAGCTCATTGTGGTGAGTTCGCGAGATTCTCCGTCACCCGCATCTTCACGATCTTGCGAATCACATCGAGGGGCAGTGGCTGGTCGTGCGGGAACTGGATCGTTCCCTTGCCCGATGTCGCGTAGAGATCAAGTTCCGCGATTGTGGCTTCCATCTCGGACGTGATCGGGTAAAGCGAAATGTGCTTCTTCCAGGCGGCAAAGTAGACCAGATTGCCATGGTACATGTATGTCGGCATGTGGTACTTGATTGCTTCCTCGGCCCCCGGCGCCTCGTCCCTGATGGCCTGACGGAGCGTCTCCAGCCGATCTTGCAACGCCGCCGGGCATGATGCGACGTACTCGTCGATATTCGTGAAACGCACCTGGGCCGTCGCCATCGCATCATCCTCCATTCCGGACCAGGGGTTGAACCTGCGGTCCCGCTCACCGGTCACCCGACCGGACCCCCATGATGTACCCTCTTTGCGGTCGTGACTTCTTCCTGGTGGCGGAATGAATGATTGCGTGCCAGTCAGATGCCGCGCACGCCAAGCTCATCGAGGTGGCGCAGGATGTCGGCCGGATCATCGTAGACCGGGACGCCCCGGCCTCCCGCAACTCATCCCCACCGTAGCCGCTGGAGCGGACGCTGATCCCAAGCGCGCGGGCCCGCTGGGCCGCAAGCAGGTCCCAGATTGAATGGCTGATCACCCACGAGTTCTGGATTGGGTGACCCAGCTTCTCGGCCGCCGCCAGGAAGAGGTCGGGATCGGACTTGGCGTAGCGCACCAGGTCTCGCGTCACGATCGGCGCCGAACCGTCGAGCACGCCCAGCATGTCGAGACCGTGCCGCGCGCTGCGCATGTGCCCGCTGGTCGCGATTGCCCAGGGCACCTCCATCTCGGTCAGCATGTGGAGCAGGTCGCTCGCGCCCGGCAGCGGCCGCACCTGATCGGCGATCTCGGCGAAGTAGTCGCCGTGCAGTACCTGCATCCGCTGCGTCTGCTCCGGGTCGAGCGGGTGACCAAGCTCACGAAGCAGGGCGTTGACGAACAATCCGCCGTTCATCCCGATCTGGCGGTGAATCTTCCAGACCGCCAGCTCGACCCCGCACGTTTCCAGGCCACCACGTGCTGATAGACGCTGTCGATCAAGGTGCCATCGAGGTCGAACAGGAACGCTGGCACCTCGTGGGTGCGCTTGCTGATTGGCTCACTCATGGTGCCCTTCCCGGTGCAAGAGAAATTCGGGCGGCGCGATTGCCGTGTCCGCTTAACGTAGCGCGAAACCGTCAACAATTGTGCGATCCGACATCGGGTGTCACTCCTCATGTATGATGCCAGAATCTGCCGTATGAGCCGGGGCGCCGGTCACCAAAGGAAGCGACGTGGGAAGGCAACCCTGGTATCAATACCTGCGAGTTGGCTTCGGGCTCCTGACGCTGGCGGCGATCGCCGCTCAGCTCTGGATCGGGGTCACGGAGAACGATGCGAGGGCATCCAACTTCTTCAGCTTCTTCACTATCGAAAGCAACCTGCTGACGGTCGTGGTCCTGCTGGCCGGAGCCTGGCTGGCATTACGGGGTCAGGAGACAACGCCGGGCTGGGAGTTGTTACGGGGCGCCGTTGCCGCCTACATGACGACCACGTTCATCGTGTTCGCCGCCCTGCTCTCCGGTCTGCCGGACAACCTCGATCTTACCGAGCCGTGGGTGAATTTCGTGCTCCACCAGTTGATGCCGATCGTGATCGTTCTCGACTGGGTCATCAGTCCGCCCCGAAACCCCCTGACCGTGCGTCGGGCGCTGGTCTGGATGCTGTTCCCTCTAGCCTACTCCGTCTATTCCCTATTCCGGGGACCGATTGTGGACTGGTATCCGTATCCGTTCCTGAACCCGGACTCGGTGGGTGGGTACGGTGGCGTGCTCGCCTACTCGATCGGTATCGCGGTTCTCTTTATGGGCATCATCTGGTTCCTCGTCACAATTGGCAACAAAGCGCGCGACTGGTGGGCTGCCCGGTCCGTGGATGCTCAGCCAGTGAACTGAACTGCGCGTGGCGGCAACCGTGCGGCGTGGGTGAACGGTGAGGTGAATATGGAACACGGGAACGCAACCAGAAAGTCAATCGCCGTCGCCAGGGTCGCTTTCGCGATGCTGGGCCTCGTGGCCATCGTCTCCCAGTTCACGCGGAGCTTCGACGATCCGTTCCTCGGTGCTTCGAACTTTCCTTTCCTCTTCACGTACCAGAGTAATTTCCTGGCTGCCCTGGTGTTGCTGGCCGGCGCGTGGCGACTATGGGAGGGTCAGCAGGACTCGTTGCGCTGGGACCTCGTGCGCGGCGCCATCGTGACGTGGATGGCGACGACCGGGATCGTCCATGCCGTGCTCCCCACGAGCGCGAACGACACGGGGATCGTCTACAACTACCCATGGGCAACCGATGTGTTGCACATCGTTATGCCTCTCGTGCTCCTGGCAGACTGGCTGCTGGTGCCGCCCCGGCACCGCCTTGCCTTCCGGCACGCGCTGCTGTGGACGGTCTACCCCCTGGTCTTCGCCGGGTTTTCACTGTTGCGCGGTCCGTTTGTGGAGTGGTACCCATATCCCTTCCTCGATCCCCACGACAACGGCTGGACGTCCGTGAGCCTCAACGTCCTCGGTATTGCCGTTGGCTTTCTGTTTTTCAGCTGGCTCGTGGTGACCATCGGCAATGTCGCCCGCCAGCGGTGGGTGACGCGCGCCCTCACCACAACCTCGTCCTAGCGATACGCCTCCTACCGAACGATCCTGTTGATGGGTGGCCCAGCAGCCCGTGTTGCCTCCGCGATGTTGCAGCATTTGTCCTTATAGTTCATCAGAATTCAACTCGTCATCATTCCAATATTCCCAGTTCAGGCGCCCTATTGATCCGAATTCACCATGATCTGTGTCTTCAAGCTCAAACTCTTGAAGACTCTTCGCATCCTCATCGTCGTCTCTACTTTCCACAGCATCGAAGATCGGATTTGCCCAATCGTCTGAATCGTCATGCGCGTAATAAGCAGTAGGGTCTTCAAGCATTGCCTTGCACATATCGATGTCCCATTTGGATTGCTCCACTACCAGTTGCGTGATTCCTTCAAGAAGCTCTTCTCCTTCATTCAAGCTGAAGTAAGTCGTGGAATCCGCTGGATGATTTGCGTCGACCGGGATTGGTTTCGTCATGGGAATAAACTGGACCAAGCCTTCCTCAAGAGCGCCAATGAGCAGTTGCAAGAGCCAACTCTCGCCGAGTCTCAAAGGGCATGGATCGTCAATTACGTTGAGATAATTGAGACGCATCAATAGTCGAAGTGGAAACGGCCCTGAATCCGAACTAGTCAGGGTGTTGGGTTCAGAATGTCGTAACTCATCCAGCGATTGGTCAGGAAATAGGCTGTAAGATACTTTGCTGAATCGAGGGGACAAGCAGATTAATTGCAGTGTTGACGATAAATACGTGCCAGTTGCCGTGCCAGAGTTCTCCGTTAATTCTTTGTATTGAAAGTAATTGTCTCGAAGAAGTTGAACCGTGTTTGAGTACAGGATCGTACTCTCTCGTTCTTGCCAAACATCGGTTACAAATGAATCTATGCCTTGACGCCAATCTGACATGCATAATCCTTTTGGGCGGACACATACAACGAGTTGGCTCGTGACAGTTGGGCATCAATGGCACATATTGAGTTGTCTTTGTAGTTTAGCACCGTGATTTTTCAGGTGTGGTTAAACGGTCCTCAACCTGCGGTGCCCGAATGCTCGAGCTGGCAAAGCTCGATCCGCAACTAAACGCAAACGGGGATATCAAGCCGTTCCACGTACTGGAAGTCCGACGCCCAGAAGTTGTACGTGGCGAGACTTATGGTCGTCATCCAATCCTAAGGAGCGCGCCGATGTCGCTGTGTCATCATGGACGGGACGAGCGAGATTTTATTCCTTTTGCTGCGGATTGGCAATGATCTCGTCGCTCAGGACGATGTTCTAGCCCCTGCCTCGCGTAACTGCTCCTCCCAGTAGGACACTTGCGCTGGGTAGTATTCATCCCAGCTGGCGAACGACGTGTCTTGGTGCACGGCCACGAGGCGGTCGAGATAGTACTCCCATCCGGGGCCATAGCTGCTCGCGCCGCTATCGCTCACGTCGACGCTTTGGCTGAACCTGAGACTGGTGACGCCGTCGGTTTCCGATAAATCGAGTTTCAACCGCCACGAGGTCCCACCCTGGAACGATTCCACGTCAAGATGCCGGGGCGCATCGCAGCCGTGGATCAGGACGTCCTCGGGCGTGGCACCCTCCTCGGCGGTCATGGTGAACGACACGCGATTTCCCGCGCCAGCCTCGCCCGATCAGGTGCCGATATAGCGATTCATGCGCTTGGGATCGACGACGCTCGCCCACACATCCCCAATGGGAGCCCGGAAGGTCCGTTCGATGACGATGTCCTGCCCGTTCCCGTTGGGAACGATGTGGCCGGTTGCCGGAATGGTCATGCGCTGTCTTCCTCCTGAAAGTGGGTTCGCCGCGCGTCGATGGACTTCCCGCTCGCCACGTCCCGGTCGGCCCGTGCTTG
>JALZMD010000076.1 GCA_030858375.1 Chloroflexota bacterium | reverse complement strand
ATCCGTTTGCCATCCGAGAGTGCGTAACCGGCCGTAGGCCGCACCGGTGTGCGCAGGGAAGGGTCCGCCTTGCGCAACTCTTCGTAGCTGACCGTGGTCTGCTCGAAGCGGGCCGGATCGGTTTCGTTCCCGTCAACGGCCTCGTAGACGCCCATGATCCGTTGCGCCGATCCGTACTCGGCCTTCGGGCGGCGAACCTCGGCGGTTGGAAGCGCGACCGGCAAGTCACCGTAATTGGGCACTGAAGAGCGATCGGGCACCTGACCAGGCACCTGCGGCGAACGGTTGGCCCCCGGCGCCGAGGGGGCATTCGAGCGGTGGGGATTCAGGGGGTCGCCGGGTTTCGCGGCCTTCTTGAGGACGAATGCCATGGGTGAGAGTCTCCGAACTCGTGAGTTTCGTCCGCCACATGCTGACGCTGAGCATTGATTGAATGATAACAGGACCAATCGGCCGCGCCGCGACGCCCGCATAATCAGTGAGGCACGGTCGGCACGCTTGCGCGCTGCCGCGAGAGGACACCCAGCGCCGCCACTCCGATCAGGCTGCACCCCAGGATCACGAGCGTTTGGGGCACGGCGGTTTGGTCGCCGGCGATCCCCACCAGCGGGGCCACGATCGCGCCGCTGGCGAAGGTCAGCAGCCCCAGCATAGCCGAGGCGCTTCCCGCCACCCGGGGGTAGCCATTGAGTGCCAGCGCCGTGACATTCGGTCCGATGAAGCCGTTGGACATCGCCACCAGGAACAACCCGGCCGTCAGGCCCCACAGGCCAAGGTCGAACACATTGACCACGAGGAAGACGATGATGGTTCCGAGCAGGTTGAACCCGACGCCGAGCCTCAGCATCGTCCGCATCGGCACGGTGTTGATCAGCCGCGCATTGAGCTGGCTGGTCCCGATGTAACCGATCGCAATCACGCCGAAAAGCACGGCGAAGACCTGTTCCGACACGCCGTAGATGTTCTGGAGCACGAACGACGATCCCGCCACGTGAGCAAACATCGTGCTCATCCCCATCGCCATCACCAGCGAGTAGGCGACAAAGGACCGGTCCCGCAGAAGCATCCCGAACGCGGAGAGGGTCATCCGCACGCCAGCCGTCGATCGCTGCTCCAGCTGGTTCGTTTCCGGCAGATAACGCCACGCCACGCCAACGATCACCACCCCAAGCCCCACCAGCACGCCGAACACGCCGCGCCAATCGGTGGCGAGCAGGATCACGCCGCCCAATGTCGGCGCCAGGATCGGGCCGATCCCGTTCGCCAGCACCAGCAGCGAGAACATCTGCGACGAGCGGATACCGCTGTAGAGATCCCGGATGACAGCCCGTGACACCACCACGCCGGCCGAGCCGGCGACGCCCTGGAGGAAGCGGAACAGGATCAGCGATTCGATGTTCGGGGCGATGCTGCACAGGAACGACATCACGATGAAGCCGGCGATCCCAACCAGTACCGGCGGGCGGCGACCAACGACATCGCTCAGTGGTCCCGCGATCAGCTGGCCGCTTGCGAGTCCCAGCAAGCAGGCACTCAAGGTGAGCTGGGCGAGCGAGGCGCTGGCCCCGAGATCCCGTTGCAAGGCGGGCAGGGCTGGAAGGTACATATCGATCGAGAGCGGACCCAGGATCGCCAGGCTCATCAGCACCAGCACGAGGGTGCTCGTACGACGCTCGATCGGGTGCGTAGATTCGTTGGCAAGGGGTTGAGTGAGAACCGGAGACTGGTTGCCCGGGGCCGATTGGGCCAAAGCGGTGACTCCCTGGTTGCGAATGGTGTGGAACAGGAGCTCGCGCTCCACTGGCTGCGGCCCGGAAGCGTCTCCCGGTCGATTGTAGATGCTTGGCCGTGATTGCATGGTTAGAAAAGGGCCTGGCCAAACGGCTTGGGTCTCGCCTCACCTGCACACCACTCCCGGAAAGCGCGCCGGGCTGGGCGAATGACGGGATGCGGCAGTGATATTGTGAAAACAATCACAAGATGATAGGATGGTTGCCAGGCAGACAACGATGTCTGCAAACGAGCCAGTTCGGCTCTGGCCTTTGGGGTAGACCGATGCCGGATGGACTCACCGGAAGGTGAACACCATGTCAAATGCGGTTACGGCGCAAACCAATGTCCACGCCACCTCGGAACTTCGTCCCCACGTCGTCATCATCGGCGGCGGATTTGGCGGCCTCAACGCCGCCAAGGCGCTTGGCAAAGCCCCGGTGCGCGTCACCCTGGTCGACAAGCGTAACTTCCACCTCTTCCAGCCGCTCCTCTATCAGGTCGCGACCGCCGCACTCGCGCCGTCCGACATCGCCTACCCCATCCGGGCGATTCTCAAGGATCATGAGAACACCACCGTCCTGCTCGACGAGGTCACGGCGATCGATCCCGACCGCAACGTCATCTGCCTCACCGAGGGTGAGCTGGCCTACGATTACCTGATCGTTGCCGCCGGGTCGCAGGGCACCTGGTTCGGTCACGACGAGTGGGCACCGTTCGCGCCCGGCCTGAAGTCGATGGAGGAGGCGCTCGACATCCGGCAGCGCGTGCTCGCCGCCTTCGAAGCGGCTGAGCGTGAAGGCGACCTGGTGCGCAAGGTCGCATGGCTCACGTTCGTGGTAGTCGGCGGTGGCCCGACCGGCGTCGAGCTCGCCGGCGCCCTCGCCGAAATCGCCCGCCAGACCCTTCGGCACAATTTCCGCACATTCGACCCAGCCGGGGCCCGGATCATTCTCGTCGAGGGCAGTCCGGCGGTGCTTGGCACCTATCCGAAAGATCTCTCCCAATCAGCCCGGCGCCAGCTCGAAGGGCTCGGGGTCGAAGTTCGCACCGACACCCGCGTCTCCAGCATCGAGGCGGGCCAGGTCACGATCGGCGAGGAAACGATCGCGGCTGAAACAGTGCTCTGGGGCGCCGGCGTCACCGGCAACGCCCTTGGCGCGACCCTGGGCGTGCCGCGTACCAAGGGCAACCAAGTACCTGTCACGCCGAACCTCACGATCGAAGGACATCCGAACATCTACGTGATCGGTGACCTCGCCGCGATCGACGACGGCAAGGGCGACATCCTGCCCGGTGTCGCGCAGGTCGCGATGCAGGGCGGCAAGCAGGCGGCGAGGAACATCATTCGCACACTTGAAGGGAAGCCACCACGGGCGTTCCACTATTTCGACAAAGGCAACATGGCCACGATCGGCTGGAACCGCGCCGTGGCCGACATTGGGCCGCTGCACCTGAGCGGCTTCCTGGCCTGGGTGCTGTGGGCCACGATTCACATCGCCTTCCTCGTCGGCTTTCGCAGCCGTTTCAGCGTGATGGGGCAGTGGATTTGGGCTTACGTCACCCGCAACCGCGGCGCCCGTCTCATCATCGGCAACGAGAGGTAGCCTGCCAACCACTTGATCAGGACGCCGATGGCTTTATCTGATAGTGCAGCACAACCGCGCCGGAGGACAGTGCCCGCGCCTGGATCAGGGTGAGCGGCTGTTTCCGCAGGAGGTTCCCGATTTGCCGGGCGCCGTTCCCAAGGATCACGGGGAGCACCAGGATCTCCAGTTCGTCGATGAGGCCATGATCGAGGAGGGTGGCGCACAAGGCGGGCCCGGCGGCAACCATCAGCTCACCGCCAGATCCGGCCTTGAGGTCACGCAAGTGCGTGACCGGATCATCCTTGATCAGGGTGGCCAGGCCGTCGACCTGCTCCAGGGTACCGGACACCACGAATCGGCGCCGGGTCCGGAAGAGTTCGGCAAATTGCCGCTCGGCCTGGGGGAGGGCGGGGTCGGTCACGTCGACTTCGTCCCAGAACGGGACCAGCAACTCGTAGTTCTCGTGGTCGCACACCAACCCCTCGGCGCGCGCGAGGGAATCGTTGAAGACCTGGTGTTCCTCGCTGGACGGTTCAAACTCGTTGTTGCCGTCGAAACCGTCCACCGTCATAAGGAGCGACACAGCGAACTGTCCCATGAGGTTCTCCTTTCTGCCGGTTATGTGAGATCGTCCGAAGTGTGCGGTGCTGCCTGCGCCGCATGCCCTGTGCTGGTGGGCATCCATCCACTGGTGGACGAGCGTCACGACCAGCGACTCCCTGGCCCGTACGTGAGCCGAATCGGCCAGCCGGATGATGGCCCGGTCGGCGGCCCATTCCATCAGGCCGGTGTCATCGAGGAACGTGAATCCGGTCGCGTCCCGGACCTTGACGCCCCGGTGTAACACGAGCTGGAGCCCGCCTCGCGGCGGCAGCCGAAACGTCACCCGGTCGTCGCCGTCAATGCAGAAGCTGGGCGCCTTCCATTTGACTTGCTCCGTGATGTGAGGGTTGGACGCCAGGATTGTGGCCCGCAGCCGGACGATGTCGTCCTTCAGGGGATGGTGGACGCGGCCAGAATGGCGTCGACGTCGCTCGATTGGTTCGCCAACGGAGCCGTCATGCCGCCTCGCCCGCATATGCCCGCTCCAGACCCTCGACCTCGATCTTGCCCATCTGCATCATCGCCTGCATCACGCGGCCTGACTTTTCCGCGTCCGGATCGCTCATCAGCCGGATCAGCGCCTTGGGCACCACCTGCCACGAAAGGCCGAACCGGTCCTTGAGCCAGCCGCAGGGACCCGGCTCACCGCCATTGGCGGTCAACGCCGTCCAATAGCGGTCAACTTCCGCCTGATCGTCGCAATCGATCACGAACGAGAACGCTTCGCTTAACTGGTGGTCTGGCCCGCCGTTGAGCGCCACCACCTCCTGTCCCGCGATCCGGGCCGAGACGATGAAGGCGGGACCGCCCTCGCCCTGTCGCTTGACGTCATTGATGACTGAATCGTCGAACAGTGAGCAGTAGAACGCCATGGCCTCCTCGGCGTTGTCGTTGAACCAGAGGAAGGGCGTGATTTTCGGCATGGT
>JALZMD010000022.1 GCA_030858375.1 Chloroflexota bacterium | reverse complement strand
GGGCGGCATCTGCCCCTGCGAGAGCAGCGCGAGGCGGCGCGCGAACTGCCGGTGCGAGCCCTTGTGGACGACCTTGTCGCCGAGTTTTACCTGGCCCTTGCCGGGGTTGAGCAGACGGGCGCAGGTGCGAACCAGCGTTGACTTGCCGCAGGCGTTGGGCCCGATGATGGATGTCACCCGCCCGGCTTCGAGCTCGACCGTCAGGTTGTCGAGCACGATGTGCTTACCGTAGCCGGTGTTGATCCCGCTGACCGTGAAGCCGCCACCGGTCGGCGCCGTCTCGCAGGCTGTCGGCAGGTTCTCGCTGCGCGGTAGGCAGAAGGGGTGGTCCAGTGTCGGGTGATGGAAGACGTCGCACTCGACGCCGTAGACCTCGCGCAGCAACGCCGGCTCGACGATCTCGTGGGGCGTGCCTTCCTTCAGGATCCGACCCTCGCGCATCGCCACCATGTTGTGGCTGGCTCGCGCCGCCTCGTTGATGTCGTGCAGCACCATCACCACCGTCCGGCCGTCCTCGCGGTTCAGCTTCTGGACGAGGTCAATGATTTCGAGCTGGTGCGGGATGTCGAGGAAGGTCGTTGGCTCGTCGAGCAGCAGCAGCGGCGTGTCCTGGGCGAGCGCCATCGCGATCCAGGCGCGTTGCCGCTGGCCGCCGGAGAGCTGATCCACCGGACGCTCGCGCAACTCTTCCATTCCGGTCAGGGCCAGGGCGTGATCGACCGCGTCGTTGTCGACTTTCGTCGGCGGCTGCATGAACGCCTGGTGCGGGTAGCGCCCGCGCCGGACAAGATCGACAACGGTAATGCCCGGCACGACGACCGCCTGCTGCGAGAGCAGGCCGAGCCGCTTCGCCACTTCCCGCGTCGGGTAGTGGTGGATCACCTGGCCGTCGAGCAGCACGGAGCCCTCGGTGGGTCGCAGTAGCCGGGCGAGGGATTTGAGCAGGGTCGATTTACCGCAGCCGTTGGGTCCGATGATCGTCGTGATCTGGCCGTCGGGCACGGTCAGGCTGAGATCGTGGACGACTTTCGATTCGCCGTAGCCGAGCGATACGTTTTCCGACAGCAGTCTCGACATCGGTTAGACCCTCGCGTTCGAGCGGTAGAGCAGGTAGAGGAAGTAGGGCGCGCCCACGGCGGCGGTGACGATCCCGACCGGCAGCGTGACCGGCAGGTAGTGCTGGGAAACGACATCGGCGAAGAGCAGGAAGGTCGCCCCGAGCACGCCCGTGAAGAGCATCACCGAACCGGAAAGCGGCCCGGCCAGCATCCGCGCCACGTGGGGGATCATCAGCGCCACGAACCCGATCGGTCCCGCGATGGAGACGGCGATCGCCGCCAGCCCACAGCCGACCACGATCAACGCGAGTCGGGTGAGTTCGAGATGCATCCCGAGGCCGCGCCCGATGTCGTCGCCGAGCTGGAGCGCCCGCAGGTACCACATCAGCATCACCGAGACCGGCCCCAGCACCGCCAGGCACACAGCCAGCAGCTTCACATCGCCCCAGTCGCTGCCGTAGACCGAGCCCATCGTCCAGACGATCGCTGGGCGGATCTGCTCGATCGGGAACTGGAGCGTGACCCAGGTCGTGCCCGCGCTGAGGAAGGCGCCGATCCCGATCCCGACCAGGATCAGCCGGCCGGGCACGATTCCGCCCTTCCAGGAGATGACATAAATCGCGGCGGCGGTGATGATCGCGCCGAGGAAGGCAGCCAGGGGGAGGTAGGTCGCCGTGAGGCCGTAGGCAATCCAGATCACGGCCACCAGCGAGGCGCCGGTGTTGATGCCGATGATGTCCGGGGAGACGAGCGCATTGCGGACCAGGCCCTGGAAGATCGCGCCCGACATCGCCAGCACCGCCCCGACTAGCAAGGCCGAGAAGACGCGCGGCAGGCGCAGCGTCTGGACGATAAAGTTTTCCTCCTCGACACCCTGCCCGAACACCGATTTGGCGACATCCACGAACGCGATCGGGTAGGAGCCGAGCGTCATCGCCCAGAGGGTCAGCACCAGCAGCACGCCGATCGTGATCGCGCACATCCCGAGCACGCGGTAGTTGAGCCGCACCGCGAACCAGCGGTTGCGGATCGTGACGTGACCCGGCTTGCCGTCAGGCTTGCGGGCCGGCATGGTGAAGTCAGGCGTGGTCATCGTCATATCGCCACCGTCCGCTTGCGGGCGAGGAAAACGAGGAAGGGCGCGCCGGCAAGGGCGGTGACGATGCCGACCTGGAGTTCGCCGTTCTCGAGCACGACCCGGCCGAGCATGTCGGCGGCGGTCAGGAAGATCGCGCCGACCACGACCGAATACGCGAGGATCCAGCGGTAGTCGGGACCGATCACCGCCCGCACCATGTGCGGCACGGCGAGTCCAACGAACCCGATCGGGCCGGCGGCGGCAGTGGCCGCGCCGGTGATCAGCACCACCAACACGCCGCAGATGATGCGGGTCCGGGCCGTGTTCATGCCCAGTGAGCGGGCCGTTTCCTCGCCCATGCTCATCACGTTGAGCTGGTGGCCAAGGAAGACGCAGGCCAACGTGCCGCCGATCAGGAACGGCGAAACGACCCAGAAAACGTCGAGCGGCCGACCGGCGACCGAGCCCGCCATCCAGAACCGGGCCACGTCCATCGTCTGCTCGTCAAGCAGCACGAGCGCGCTCGTCCAGGCCGCGAGCAGGGAGGAGATGACGACCCCGGCCAGGGTCAGCTTGATCGGCGTCGCGCCGTCGCGACCGGATGCTCCCACGGCGAACACCAGCACCGAGGCGATGAGCGCGCCGGCGAAGGCGAACCAGACGAACTGGTGGGGGCTGGTGATGCCGAGGTAGAAGATCGCGGTCACGATCGCGAACGAGGCCCCGCCGCTGACGCCGAGGATCGAGCTATCGGCCAGCGGGTTGCGTGTGATCGCCTGCATCACCGCCCCGGTCACGGCCAGCGCCGCGCCGCAGCCGAGCGCGATCACGGTGCGCGGCATGCGCAACGTCCGCACGACGAGTTCTTCGTAGGATGAGGAATCGTAGTCGAAGATCGCGTTCCAGGCCTGGCCGGTGGTGATCGGGTGGGCGCCGAAGCGCAGGCTCAGCAAGGCGACGAACCCAACCAGGGCAAGTCCGATCAGCAGGCCTGCGCTGCGACCGATGACGACCGCCGGACGGCGGGACACAACCTCGCTGGGGACGGGCGCCTGGGTGGGAGAGGTTGCGGCCATGGGTCAGCCTGGCCCGATTGTGCCGGAGCGAGAGGCGCCCGAATGGTGTTTCGCGCGGTTCACCTGGCGTTGCTATGTGCGAGATGGGCCATGCGGGAATTTGCAACCATTCGCGATCGATCAACCAGGAGGACCGGCTAATCCGACTTGTTTGGTATGGATTGTGGTTTCCCGCCGTGGGGTTGTCAAGGCGCTATCGTGAACGAACGCGGGGATGTGGTCGTTGGGAGGTCGGTCGCTCGGGCCGATTGGATATTGACCAGCGACACGTCGTTGCGGCCATGAAACATCTGCCGCGGATTGACGGCCGCACCGGTGGAATCGTAGGGGAGGGTTAGCAAGCCGTGAACGCATACTCCAGGAAGAGGTTTTGCTCGCGTATGCTTCCCGCTCCAGGCGGAGCAATCGGACCTGGGTTGTCGCTCCAGGCGCCGATGGCCATAGCCGATATGGCTCCCTGGAAAGCAACGGGAAGGCATACACGGGCCAGGATGTCGTTGCCGAGGTGTCCTCGATGGGCCCGTTAGCCCTCCCCTACGAGATGGCTGATTGCAAGGCGCTGCGCACCAATCTGCGCCAGCCGTTATTTGAAGTAGGACTCGAAGGTGCGCTCGGCGATGACGGCACCGTTGGGATCCTGGATCACGCGGTTGAACCCGAACGCGTTGTTGCCAATTTCCCAGGCATCGATGACGACTTCCCGCCCATCACCCGTGCCGTAGATGTTGACGTAGACGTAGGGGTAGGCGACGGTCGATTCCACCAGTAGCCAGCTATCGGTGTAGTTCTCGAACTCGAAGTCCGGCCACTCCGCCGGATTCTCCCCCCACTGGAGAATCGAGGCGTCGAACCCCGCACCCCAACCATCGCGCTCGTAGTCCGGGAGCCGGTAGGTGTGCGGGTACCACTCCGTGATCGGCATCCCGGCGTTGAGCGCGGCGCGGAAGATCGTGGTCGAAACCTGGCAGACGCCGCCGCCGACATCCCGCCCGACCCCTTCGCCCTGGACGACGAGCGCCTCCTGGTAGCCACGCTCGTAGGTGATTTCACCGATCGCATCGTTGAATGAAAAGATGCCGCCGGGCGGGACCAGCGTCCCGTTCATGAACTCAGTGGCCAGGACAACGTTGGCGTCCCGGCCTTCCACGCCGCCCGCGAAGTTGGAGCTGCCTTTCCCAAGCAACGAGGTGATGCCTAGCGCGTCAAGGTTCTCGCCGTCGATGTCGGGCCGGGTGTGGATCACCGGGATCGCCACCGGGTGGTGACCGTTCAGGAAGCTGTCGGCCACCGCCTCCGCGAAGGCGCCACTCTTGATCGTGACGCCGGGGCTGCTGGGTTCGAGCGCGACCACGCCGTCATCCCAGCCGACCAGGGCGTCGACCGGCTCCCGATTGACCTCTTCGCCAAACCGGGTTCGCAACTCGGCGGCGAGGCCCTCGGTGTCGATGTCGAGCTGGGCTGTGGGCGTGCCCTGGACGAGGGCGGTCTCGATCAACAGGTAGGGGGCGAGCATCGTGCCCTCGATCTCCCAGGACTGGTTTTCGAACGTGATCCGGACCGGTTCGGCGATCATCCCCTCGACGGTCGCCTGGACCGGAGCGAGGTTGGACCGCGTCAAGGCCGGTTCGTCAACCCGCATCGGGAGTTCGCCCGCCACTGGTTGCATGGACGACAACGCCGCCACGATCCGGGCCGTCGTCGCCGGGCGATCGACGGCATACCCGCTCGACTCACTTGTGATGGAGACATTCGACCCATCGATCACGAGCCCGGCGTTGACCGCGAGCTGGCCGATCTCCCCGTCGACCCCGTCGAACCAGGTGTCGAGCGTTGCCGCGTCGAGTTCCGTCCGAAGCGGCACTTGCTGGTCGGCATCGAGGATCGCGCCGGTGAACGCGAGGCGTGATCGGGCATCGCCGGTGCGCCCCAGATCCTGCGCATCGGCAACCGACGCGCCGAGGTCGACCCGCACGCCCAGCTCGGAGAGGGCAGGCGACCAGGTCTGGCCACCAAGGGTGAAGGTAAACATGCCGTGTTCGAGATCCGCGGCGCGCTGCTCCAGCCG
>JALZMD010000394.1 GCA_030858375.1 Chloroflexota bacterium | reverse complement strand
GCGTCGTGACGATCACCAGGGCTGGGCGCGTTGGGGCGCGTTCGTGGTTCGGCATCGTGGGGCCTCGGCGATCGTCGGCTTCGCATTGCTGGCACTGCTGGTGCTTCCGGCAACGCAGATCACGATCGGTGAGCCGCGCCCGGATTCACTGAACGGTGCAGGCGACGCCCAGGCCGGGCTCGACGCGGTGGAAGCGAGCGGGATCGGGGCCGGAGTCATGAGTCCGCTGACGATCCTGGTCGAAGGTGGCCCTGATGAGGTCGATGCGGCGGTTAGTGCCGTGGAGGGCGTGCGGGGTGCCGCTTCGCCGGACAGCCCGGCGTGGCGAGCGAATGCAAACAGCCTGCTCGTGGTCGTGCCGCAGGGTGACGGCGGTGGCGAATCGGGCCGCGACCTGGCGAGCCGGGTGCGGGACGCAGTATCCGAACTGGCGGGTGAGCCGCTGGTCGCGGGCGGCCCGGCCGAGAGCGCCGACTTCATCGACACCGTGTACGGGAGCTTCCCACTGATTCTCGCGATTGTCGGCATCGTCACGTACGTGCTGCTGGTGCGAGCCTTCCGGTCGTTGCTGCTACCGCTCAAGGCGCTCCTGCTCAACGTCCTTTCGGTCGCGGCCGCCTACGGCGTGCTCGTGGTGGTGTGGCAGTGGGGCTGGGGTTCGGAACTGGTCTGGGGCATTCCCTCGACCGGGTCGATCACCGACTGGGTGCCGATCATGACCTTCGCCTTCCTGTTCGGGCTCTCGATGGACTACGAGGTCTTCATCATGCACCGGATGCGGGAGGAGTACGACGCCGGGCACGAAACGGACGCGTCGATCGTGCGCGGGCTGGCCCTGACCGGCAAGCTCGTGACCTGCGCGGCACTGATCCTTTTCCTGGCCTTCGTGGCGATGTCATCCACCCCGCAGACGGAGATCAAGATCATGGCGACCGGGTTAGCAGCCGGGATCATCATCGATGCCACGATCATCCGCGCGTTCCTGGTTCCGGCCCTCACCTCGCTGATGGGCCGGTGGAACTGGTGGCTTCCCCGGTCGCTCGACTGGATCGCCCCAAAGCCGGCCCGTGAAACCGGCGCCGCCGCGGTGGACGGGCCTGCCCGGAGGCAAGCAGAAGCCTGAATGTTGTTGTGAGGAATTCGCATGCGGCGAGTGGGCTTACGTTTCGTCGGCGATTCTGATAATCTGTGGACAACCTCCCCACAACGGGTCCCCGGTCCATTGGGTCCACCATGTTATTGCCGCATCCACATCCACCACGCGCTCGTCGCCTGCTCGCTTCTGGGGGATAGCCATCACCCCAAAGTTCCGGGGTTCCTGCTTTCTCGCGGCATGAGTCTGACGGAGACTGGGAGCAGGATGGAAGGAGCGCAAATGTTCGCGGTCGAAACGCGAACCGGCGGGCTCAACGGCAGTGCGTTGCCGGGTTTCGAGTCAAGGGAACCAAAACTAACCCCCGTGACGTTCTCCGTAACAGTTCTGTGACACGGCTGCGCAATGAGCGTCGAATCTGCCGCACAGAATGGGCCAGGATAGCAAGAGCAAAACCTGCATGGGCACCATGCCTGCAGGAGGGCGAGAGGAACCTCGGATGAGCGTCGTACCGGTTTACCATGACAGATCACATCGGCCCCAGTCACGCTCGCCGCGGAGGTTCCCGGCCGGCTTCGGCTTCCTTCGCGAAAGCGGGATTATTGGCCTCGCCGCGTACCTGTACTTCTTCGTTCGCGGGCTGATCCACGCTCGCGAATCCGAGGCGATGGACAACGCCAACTCGCTGGTATCGTTCGAGCGGTCGCTCGGCATCTTTAAGGAACGGGAGTTGCAGGCCCTGATCCTCGATCACCACTGGCTCGTGACCCTGTTCAACTGGATTTACATCTATGGCCACTGGCCGGTGGTGGTCGCGACGCTGGTCTGGCTCTTTGCCAGGCATCGCGAGGTCTTCGCAGTCTTCCGCTCGGCCATGCTGATCTCGGGCCTGATCGGGTTCGTGTTCTTTTTCCTGTTCCCGATGGCGCCGCCGCGCCTGGTGGATGGGCTCGGCTTCGTGGACACCGTGACGTTGCATTCCGAAGCGTACCGGGTGTTGCAGCCGCCCTCCCTGACCAACCCGTTCGCGGCGATGCCGAGCTTGCACGTCGGCTGGAACCTGCTGATGGGGATCGCGATCGTGAGCTTCGCCTCGAACCGGTTCTGGAAGGTCTTCGGCGTGCTGATGCCGATTGCGATGTACGCAGCCACGATCCTGACTGGCAACCACTACTTCCTCGATGGGATCGTGGGTTCGGCCCTGGCCCTGACCGGGCTGGCCCTGGCCTGGAAGACCAGTGGACCGAAGGAACCGGTCTGGAGCGTCTTGCCACGATCCCTGACCCCGGCGATGCGATGATCCGGCGGGGTACCCGCATCCTTGTTGTCGAAGATGATTCGTCGATCTCGCGATTGCTCCAGCTCGAACTGGAGCATCGCGCGATCGACGTGCGGGTTGAAGCCAACGGCCTTAGTGCGCTCGCCGCCCTGGAATCGTTCCGGCCTGATGCGGTGGTGCTCGACATCCTGCTGCCCGACATGGATGGCGAACACGTCCTGAACCGAATCCGGGGCGAAGGGCGCCACCTGCCGGTAATCATGCTGACCGCCCGGGACGCCGCCCGCGACAAGATCTGCACCCTCAACACGGGCGCAGACGATTATCTGACCAAGCCGTTCGATGTCGAGGAGTTGATCGCCCGGCTCGGCGCGATTATGCGGCGGGTCGAACCGGCCGAGGTGCTACGGGTAGGCGATCTCGAGCTGGATGCCGATGCCGTTACCGTGCGTCGGGGCGGTGCGTTCGTTCAGGTCACTGCCCGTGAGTTCGAGCTGCTGCACTTCCTTGCACTCAACGCCGGTCGTGTCCTCTCCCGCGACATGATTCTCGAC
>JALZMD010000425.1 GCA_030858375.1 Chloroflexota bacterium | reverse complement strand
TATCTCACTGGCAAGTCCCTGGGTAAACACAAATTGATCCCCCGAATCAGCCCTAACAAGACGGTCGAAGGCACGATCGGCGGGCTGGCCGCGGCGGCGATCACGGCCGTGATCTGCGATACCTGGTTTGGCATGGAGATCGGAGTTGGCCCAGCGATCGTCATCGGACTCGTTCTCGGCGCCGCCGGGCAAATCGGCGACCTGTCGGAATCGATGCTGAAGCGGATGCGCGGCATCAAGGACAGCAGCAACCTCATTCCCGGACATGGCGGCATGCTCGACCGCATCGATGCCCTGATTTTCATCATCGTGGCTGCCTGGCTGATCGCGCCGATCGTGTCATGATGTGCTCATCGTCCTGAAACCCTGCCCTCATCCGATTGTTTCAGCGGCCAGGAGTACGCCCCATGTCTCGCACAGGCGTCGCCATTCTCGGTTCAACCGGGTCGATAGGCACCCAAACGCTCGAAGTCATTGCCCAGCTCGGCGAGCACTTCAACGTCGTGTCCCTGGCCGCCGGGAACAACATCGATCTCCTGGCCAAACAGGTCGCGAAGTTCGATCCCCACATCGTCGTCGCCCGTACCGGCGAGACCAAGATCGGCGGCAAACGCGTATTGCCAACGCCGGACGGGCTGATCGAGGCGGTGACGCATCCCGATGTCGATATCGTCGTCGCCGCGACTTCGGGGCACGAAGCGATTCGCGCCACCTGGGCCGCGATCGAGGCCGGCAAGACGATCGCCATCGCCAACAAGGAGACGATCGTTTGCGCCGGTGAGCTCATCATCCCCCTGGCGGCCAAACACAGCGTTGAGATTCGGCCAGTCGACAGCGAACACAGCGCGATCTGGCAATGTCTCCAGACTGCCCACCAGCGCGACCTGGCACGCCTGATCCTCACGGCGTCAGGAGGGCCGTTCCTTCGGACCCCTGCTGACGAGCTGGCTAACGTCACGGTCGAGAAGGCATTGGCCCATCCCAACTGGAGTATGGGCAGCAAGATCACGATCGACTCGGCGACGTTGATGAACAAAGGGCTCGAGGTGATCGAGGCCCATCATCTCTTCGCGGTGCCGTATGACCAGATCGAGGTCGTGATCCATCGGGAACAGATCGTCCACTCGATGGTGGAGTGGAACGATCGCACGACGATCGCCCAGCTCAGCTTCCCGGATATGAAGCTCCCGATCCAGTACGCGCTGACCTACCCTCGGCGGCTCTCGGGGCTCTGTGCACCACTCGATTTCACGCGTATCTCACAGATGTCGTTCGAGGTGCTCGATCCAAATCAGTTTCCAGCGTTCAACCTGGCTCGCCTGGCGGGCAACGCGGGTCGAACCTATCCAACGGTGTTGAGCGCTTCGGATGAGGTTGCGGTTGCTGCTTTCCTCGTCGGCAAGATCGGCTTCACCCAGATTGCCAGTATGGTCGAATCGGCTATGTCCGCCCATGAACCGGAACTGGTTACGGATCTCGACGTCGTCTTCGAGGCGGACCGATGGGCACGCGAGTACACGAACCGCATCATCGACGGTACCGTCACTCGTTGAGGATCATCCGAATCGGCTCCGACGAAGTCCGTTTTTTTCATGAGCCATACTCCTCCAGCCAGGCCCCAAGATCGCGTGGGGGAAGGTCCAGCGCCAGCGTTGCTACCGCAATACGGCGTGGCCCAGTCCGGACCAATTGGCTGGCACATGCATTCAGTGTCGAGCCTGTCGTTCGCACGTCATCCACGAGGAGAAGGCGGGCGCCTGGCGCCGGAGCCCAGTGTGGGTCGAGGCTGAACGCGCCGGCCACGTTGGCCAGACGCTCATCGCGATTCAACTTCACCTGGGATACCGTGTCCCTTGTCCGGATCAGCATTGGCTGAACGGGAACATCGAGGTGAGCACCGATCGCCGTGGCGAGGAGAAGCGCCTGGTTATATCCTCGGCGGCGCAATTTGTCCGCGTGCAGGGGCACGGGAACGATCGCATTGAACTGCCCCAGAATGTCCAGCATTGGGAACATCAACTCGGCCAGGTGTGCTGCTCGGCTCCGCTCGTCGGCATATTTGAATGAACGCACGGCCGTCGATACCCACCCCAGATAGGGAAACGCCGACCTCGCCTGCTGTATCGCTCGATCCAGCTGCGCACACGAACGGCAAGCTGGCTGGAGCGGCGCCCCGCAACGAAAGCAAATGCCCGATTCGAGTCTGGGTACCGAATGCTCACAGGTCACGCACAACCACGTGCCACGCATGCCACACCCGGCACACGTCTTCGGGTAGATCGATTCGACGAGTCCTGAACGGACCAGTGGCCAAAGTGGCATGATAGTCACATCACCGGTTTCATGGGGATACTTTCCCGGCTTATGAGGAGCAGAAACCATTGGATCAGTTTACGGAAAAGGACGCCCCACAGCTGCTGTTTGGCAGCAACCAGACCCCGGGTATCGTGAGTGTCGAGCCCACCGGCCAAAGCGGAGTGCATCTCTTTCAACGCCAGCCAGATGGGACGACCATCCGCCTGACCGAAGAGCAGGCGCCGTGGATCGTAACCCGCCCTGATTCACCGCTCGCTACTCGGCGAAACGTGATCGCCGAGCACCTCGCGGGACCCCTGCCACTCTCGACGCGCTTAACCTTTCGCAACCGGGCGGGGTTTCGTGATGCGGCAAGCAGCGTTGCCAACGATGACTTTTCGGTGCTGGTCATCAAATCTCCTATCACACAATATCTCATCGCATCTGGCAACACCCTGTTCAAGGGTATGCAGTTCGAAGACCTTCGGCGCATGCAACTGGACATCGAAACCCTGGGGCTCGATCCTGATGTTCCCGAAGCCGAGGTGATCATGGTCGCCCTCCGCCAGGGTGAACACGAAGACGTCCTGGTACAGGAGACGACGGAGGCGGAGTTGCTGGAGCGCCTCGTGGAGGCAGTCCAACGGCTCGATCCCGATGTTATCGAAGGGCACAACATCTTTCTTTTCGATCTTCCCTACCTGATCGAGCGCGCCCGGCGCAACGGCGTCGTATTCGGCATCGGCCGGGATTTCTCGCCGCCAACCATCGCCCAGTTTCGCAGTAACTTTCGCGTGGGCCCCGTGTCGCTACCCTACACCTCGATCCACGTTCGGGGTCGGCACATCGTCGATACCTACCAGCAGATCCAACGCTGGGACATCCAGGGCAGGCTATCGAGTTACGGTTTGAAGAGCATTATGCGCGAACTCGACCTGGAGCGAACCGATCGAGTTCATGTCGAAGGACAACAAATCGCCAACATGTGGCGTGCCGGTGAGCGGTCCCGCGAGCACCTCGCACAGTATGCCCTCGACGACGTTCGCGATGTAGAGCGCCTCTCCGCCATCACGTTGCCAAGGGAATTCTATCAAACGCAGATTGTTCCCATGGCGCTCCAAACCGCGACGACCGCCGGGATGGGAACGAAGATCGACCACCTGATGATACGTGCCTATCTTCAGACCGGCCAAAGCCTGCCACTCCCCCATCCATCGCGCCCCTTTGCCGGCGCGCATATGGAGTTGATTCAGACAGGCTCCTTCGAGCCGATCGTCAAGGCGGATGTCGAAAGCATATACCCCTCGATCATGCTCGAAAACCAGATCACATCGCGAAACGACGTACTCGGTGCGTTTCCACTGTTGCTGCGCGACCTGACGTCCCGCCGGATTGACGCCAAACGAAATGCCGCGTTGACATCCGGAACGGAGCACGCGCTGTGGGATGGATTGCAGGGTACCTTTAAGGTGCTGATCAATTCGTTCTTCGGTTACCTCGGCTTTGGCCGTGGCCGGTTCAATGACTTCGATGCCGCCGAGCGGGTCACGCTCGAAGGTCAACGCCTGATCCAGATCGTGGTGTCGCGGTTGCGAGAGGAGCAGGCGGAGCCGATCGAGGTCGACACCGATGGCGTCTTCTTCACGCCACCTCCTTCGGTGACAGGGCTTGATCAGGAAGAGACGTTCATCCGGCTCATCTCGGAAGCGTTACCTGGCCGTATCCGCCTGGCTCATGACGGCCGGTACGAGCGCATGCTGTCACTCAAGCTCAAGAACTATGCGCTACTTTCCTACGATGGAACGATGACGATGAAAGGCAGTGCCCTCAGGAGCCGCCGCATGGAACCCTGCTTCCGTCAGTTCCTCAAGGAAACCGCATACGACCTGATGCAGGATGACCGCGGAAGGGCACGCGAACGGTACTTTGCGCTTGCCGAACGCATCCTGACGAAACAATTGCCCCTGGAAGCATTCAGCCAATGGTCCATGTTGCGGCAATCGACCATCGACCGCCAGCCTCGGTTGAAACAGCTTTTAAACGTCACTTCCGGACGCTGGCGTTTCGGTGAGCGCGTATCACTCTATGAACGCGCGGATGGGACACTGGCGTTTGCCGAGGACTACCAACAGGACGAAAACACGACCGTCCTGTTGCGTCACCTCAGGGATGCCGCGAGCCGGTTCGACACCTTCTTCACCGATGGGGAGGAGTTTCAGGCATTTTATCCCCTGATCACTCCCGCGACATCGCTCGATGTCGCTCGCAGCCAACAACCTATCCGGCAGATGGGGCTGTTTGGATGAGCAGACGAGCTCACCAGCCAGAAATGATGAGGAATACTGGACTGGCAAGTCGTAAACCAACATCGCGACTCTAAGTGCTCACCATGGTAAAGGCATGGTTTTGGTTTGTGCAAGCCGAACTGTCGTGGGCGTCGACGGGAGGAGCAAGCATAGCTCCGTTGTCGCCACCCTAATAGGTCGTGGGGAGATGGGACACACCAGTGTGCACAGTCCAGTCCGATTGACGGAAACGGAGGCGCCTGCCAGGTTATAGCGACACCTGTTCAATCGGGACGATTGTGAACTGAAGCGATGATGGTATCGGAGGCGAAGGATGAAGGGCACATTGCGTTTCTGCTCGGCAAACCATTGCGGAGGGAGTCGACCGTTGCGGACGTCGTTGAAGGCGTCCATCACCATTGGCGAACCGTGATTGTCCACCGCCTCTCAGATGACGGAACGATCCCCGTTGCGGTATTCGAGTCCAAATTTGTGATCCAACACGGATTAGACGAACGCAGACTTGCGATCGCCAGACGCGTCGAGGACGCCGGCATCCGATGCATGAATCCCATCTCAGCCACATTGAAATGCCACAATCGGGCTGCGGTCATGTCCTCACTTTCGGAAGCGGGTATCAATGTACCAGAAACACCCGTCGCAGATTGCTGCGACGCCGTTTTGGTGATGGCGCGAGATCCACCAATTGTTATCAAAACGCTGGATGGCGGTACCGGTCCCGGAGTGAAAGTTCTGATTTCACCGAGCGGCGAACTGCCAGGTGATCCTCCGTTCCATGGCCCATTCATCGCCTAGCAGTATTTTCCGAACAGTGCTACGGTTCAAAAGCTATATGTTGTCGGTACAGGCACAAGTGGTCTTCTCAAGAGCAGCCCACTCCTGGATACGCCACGGAATTCGTTCGTGTCTTTCAATGTAGACGAAGAACTTCACGATCTGGCGGCGCGCGTCGCCGAAGCACTTCATCCTGATGTCTTTGGTATCGATGTCATCT
>JALZMD010000410.1 GCA_030858375.1 Chloroflexota bacterium | reverse complement strand
GTCTGGAAATCGAAGGCGCCGGATCGGTCGCCGCTTTCACGTTCGCCAGTGCCGCCACGGGCGCCTCCGAGCCAGACAGTTTCCGCGTGGTCGCGGTTGCCGAAACGATGCTTGTCGTCGTCGATGTGCAGGGTGCTCCCAATTTGGAACCTGCGCAGGCCACCGCGACTCAACTCGCGACGGCGCAGATCGCCTGTATCGAGCAGGCCGAATGTGCCGCACCGGCGCTCCCAGCTGAACTCACGGGGCAGTAATCGGTAACGATATACAGTGTCTGGCGAGAACCCCGGTTGGAATAACCAACCGGGGTTCTCGACGTGGTTCATCCACAACGCGAATCACTCCTCCGGTTCAACCGTGGGCGAGGCATCCGGGGTTCCCGACACCAGCCGCGCGGTTTCCGTGGCCTGAAGGTCGTCGACGACCGATGTCCGCTTGGCGTCCTGCTCCCGACCGCGCTCGGCATCTCGGGACGTGCCCTGGGAACACGACACGAGGATCGTGGCAACGACCCCAAACGTGGCGATGGCCAGAAGACTCCGGGGCGTGGGCCGGCGATCAGTCGACACCTGGCGATGGTTTTCGATACGTTCCAAAGGCATCCTGGTACTCTTCCGCGACTTCGAGGCCTGATTGGTGTACGTAGATTCGGGTGGTTTGTGGTGAGGCGTGACCGAGGATCGTCTGGACGGTCGATTCGCGCACCCGGCGACGGACGAGTTCGGTGGCGAGTCCATGGCGGAACGAGTGCGGCGTCACCTCACTCTCGATCCCCAGGTGTTTGCATAGCTCTGCCACGATATGTTCGACCGTGCGGGGACTGATCGCGTTCCCCGGTTCGCCCACCTTGTCCCGTCCGCTGAACGCCGGTAGCGCACCGGATCCCCGAAGCTGGTCACCCCGGTATTCCCAGTAGGCGACAATCGCAGTGGCCGTTTCGACATCGAAATGGACAGTCCGGCTCTTGCCTCCCTTGGCCCGGTAAATGCCAGCGGTACCAGCGTCCAGATCGATATCGCGGCGCCGGAGCGCGCACAACTCGGAGACACGGACACCGGTTCGGAATATGAACAGGATCATCGCCCGCACCTTGAGACGCCTGAGTTCGAGGTGAGGTTTCTCTTCGCGTGGCCCGGTTGTGACATGCTGAACGATTCGAACCAGGTCCGGCAGTTTGACATCGGGTGGGGGTGGCGTGAAGCGCGGCATCATCGCCGCAATCCGGACCTTCAGGCGGTCCGTCGAAATCTGTGGATGTAGGTCGTACGCTGATATGTAGGCGCAGAACTTGCGCACCGCCGCCAGATTGTTCTGGGCCGTCCGCATCCGGGAAACCTCTTCGGGGGTCCGGATATCGGACGGCACGATGGTCGCCGCGAACGACGTGACATGGTCTGTGGTGAGGTCGGTGATCGGCGTGGTTGCGGGATCGATCCCTTCGTGCTGTTCGAGATGCTTCGTGAATTTGCTGATCCCCTGCCGGTAGGTCCTCCGTGAGCGTGGAGCAAGCCGCAGGTCCCCGAAGAAGATCTCCACCGCCGCCTCGATCGACATTGGCTCGGCAATGGGTAGGTGCTCTGGGTCGTGTTCAGGGACAGTATCAGCCAGTGGCTGCTTCAGGGGCATGGGCTCCTCCTCGACGCAATGTACGTACACATTATACGCACGCAACGATGGAGGCTGGACGATGTCGTTCAGGGCTGTTTCGTGGCGTACCTGAGCGCGAGATCGGGCAGGGCTCGGCTAAATTCGCCGTTGGCCACGACCCGGGTGACGCCGGCCTTTTTGGCGGCACGAAATCCATCGACGTCCTTGTGCGGGCCGAACGCGAGAATCGGCACACCAGCGTGCTTGAGCTCCCCAATGGCATCCCAATCCACCGGGTAATTGAAGTCAACGATGCCGAGACATGCCTGCTGGCCGTCGTTCTCCAGGAGGGTGGAGAACGACGGAACGTCCTTGGCAATGGCGACCGAATACCCCATTTGCCGCAACGATGTGCGGATTCGCATCCCGAAGAAGAGATCCGTGCTGAGCACCCCCACCAAACCGCTGGTGAGCGGCACGCGACCGATCTGAGATTCGCCACTTCCACCACTATCCGATGAAGCAATGGGTCGATCCGTCATATGCATTTCCTCGCAATTCGAGAGTCGCGGTAAACGGTGGAGCAAGGAGCACAGGGAGCTTGCGCTTGCCTCACTTCGCGACTGAGCCGGTCATGGCCGAGATCGCCACCGGATCGGGATCGCCGCCGAACGGCGGCAACGTCACCACGAACGCGTCCTCGATCGCCCCTGAGGACCGGATTTCTTCGAGCGCCGACGCAGGAATTGGCTCATCGACGTTCGTGACCATCATCGCCTCACGGCGAGGAGCATGGCGGCTGACCTGCATGCCCGCGATATTCACGCCATACCGGCTGAGAATGGTGCCGAGCGTTCCTATCACGCCGGGCTGGTCGTGATGGTGAGTGATGAGGACTTCGCCCGCGAGGGGACGTTCGAGCGAGAACCGGTCGACCGCCACGATTCCGGCGTGGACTCGATCCCAGGTCACCGTCACGGTGTGGGTGGAAGTGCCTCGGACCTCGAAGACGAATTGGGGTAGCACCGAGGCTTCGCCGTCAATCACCGGCCGATCGACCTGCACGCCGATATCGAGTGCAACCACCCGTGCGTTGACCGGGGTCACCCTCCGTCCCAGCCAGCGCTGGAACGACGTGCTCAAGGCGGCTCCCAACACGTGGTCGGCAACGTCTGGAGCAACCTGACCGTGAACGGTGAGCCGAACCCGGTGTGGAACGTCGGGGACGAGCACCGAGAGCAGGTGCCCGGCCGCCCCGGCCACAGTGGTCAATCGCCGCAACTCCGGCCCATCGAGGGTAGCTTGCGGCAGGTTAACGGCGTTGGGCACGGCCTCGCCGCGAAGCGCGGCCAGCGTCGAACTGCTGATTACGCGCCCAACCGCTTCCAGGGCCTCGTAGCTGGAGCCTGCCGTGTGGGGGGTGAGGACCACGTTCGGAAGTCCGAACAGGGGGCTCTCGTGACACGGCTCGTGGGTAAACACGTCGACTCCGGCTGCCGAAATCCGGCCAGAGCGGAGGGCGATAGCCAGCGCGTCCTGATCCACCACATCACCTCGGGCCATGTTCAGCACGATCGCCCCTGGCTTCAACTGCTCGATCGTAGTGCTGCTAAGCATATGTCGTGTGTCGGCCGTCGATGGGACGTGGAAGGAAACGACGTCCGAAGTCATCAGCAGGGTTTCCACCGAGACGGATTCGACGCCCAGTTCCTCGAAACGCGACGCTTCCAGGAATGGATCGCTGGCGATGACCCGCATCTCGAAGGCGGCGAGTCGTTTCGCCACGACCGCTCCGACTCTTCCGAGGCCGACGATGCCGACTGTTCGGCCTCGAAGGTCGATGGGTTTGACCTGCTTCCTCGCCCATTGCCCAGCGTGAGTCGATGCATTGGCAAACGGGATTTGGCGGGTCAGGGCGAGTAGGACGCCGATGGTGTGCTCGCCGGCCGAGGTGGCATTGGCGCCGGGAGCATTGAGCACGATCACCCCGGCCCGGGTCGCTGCTTCCAGATCGATGTTGTCGACCCCAACTCCGGCCCGGGCCACGACCTTGAGCCGGTGCGCGGCGGCCAGGACCTCCTGGGTTACCTGGGTCTCGCTACGGACGACGAGGGCATCGGCTTCAGGGACCGCCGCGAGCAGGGCCGCCACGTCCGTGCCGTCGACATCGATCAACCGGGCGGCGGCCGCGAGTTCCTCGCGGGCGACGGCGTGGATTGCGTCGCTGACCACAATGACCGGGGTTCGCTCACCCGTCGCATCTTCCACGGGCGGCAGCGACGCCGTGACCGCCTCACGGCGGCCACCGCTGGCGGCCCGCAGCCTGATCCGGCTGGATATCTCGAGCAAGCCCGTGACCTGGATGATCTCGGGTTCATCAGCGTGATGTGGGTGATGCAGGTCCTCGATGAGGAAACAGGTGATCCCGCCAGCGGCGTAGTTTAGGGCATGACGTTCACTATCCTCGACCGCGAAGCGGCACCCCCATGCCCTGGCCGCGGTCAGCTTGTCGTCGGAAAAGACCGCGTGCACGGTTGGGAAATCGTTTCGTTTGAGCCACTCCAACGTCATCCCCGACGAGGATTCCGGCCGTGCCGTCAGGATCATGACGTTGTCCGCGCCAAATGCATCGATCATCTGTGCCATGAATGCCTTGGCCTCAGTGGAGGGCCGCAGCCGAGCCGCCGGCCCGTCGTCGCTGTAGACCCATTCCCGTACCTCGTGCGGCACGTTGAGGCCAGCCGAATCGATGAATGCGCGTTCCGGCAAATCGAGCTTGAATCGCTGGTTGGCCGCAGACGCCAGTGGCGCCGGATGCTCGGTGAGGACCCCGTCCAGGTCGATGGCGATGCGGTCGGTCATTGTCGTTGACATCTTCCCTGCATTTCCTTGGGTGTGCGCACCACTACCTGATCGTTGGCAGACTGGTGGTCGCCTGGACATGTGAGAGCGCGCAAACGGCCGCGACTTGCGTGCGGCGTCATCGTGAGCGTAGCATGGACCTCGATATTGCCGCATCTTTCACAAAGTTGAGAGGTGATCCAGATTCCCGATCACCCTGCGCGTGCCTGGTATTGGCAGAGTTCATCTCGGCCTGAATCCCGGGTCGAGGTGAACTCGACCGCAACCAGGAACATTCAACCATCGGCCGATTTTCATTTGACTCGGCACCCTGTCTATCCGACTGCGAACCGCACTGTCTGGACGGTTGGCGGAGGTTCTGCGATAAGGACACGATGTTCATCGACGGTTGGACCCGCGCGTTCACGTAGTCCCGAGGTAGTCCCCATGTCTGTTCCAGCAAGCACCGATTTTCATGCCGATCGTATCGCACGCCTGCAAACTGAACTTCGTGACCGGGGCGTCGGCCTGGCCGTGTTCGGGCCGTCAGCCGATCTCTTCTACCTGACCGGCTTCGATGCCCACCTCAGCGAGCGGCTCAACCTGCTCGTTGTGCCGTCCGAAGGGGAGCCCGCGCTTATCGTGCCAACCTTGGAAGCCCCCCTGGTGGGTGATGCCCGGAGGCTGGTCTCGATCCACACCTGGGCGGATCATGAAGATCCGGCCGCGCTCGCCGCGACCGTGATTGGGAATGTCGCCGGCAAGAGTGTCGCGGTTGGCAACCAGCTCTGGACCGCATTCCTGCTCCGATTGCAGTCCAACCTCGATGGCGCCGCCTGGGTCGAAGCGGCTCCGATCATCCGTCCACTCCGGATGATCAAGGACCAGGCCGAGATGGACGCCATGGCTGAGGTCAGCCGGCTCACCGACGAAGCGTGGGAGGTATTCATCGAAGGGCCGGCCCTGAGCGGTCTCTCGGAAACGCAGGCCATGCGCCGGCTTGCCGACCTGACCGAGCAGCGAGGACTCTCGAAGGTGTGGGGAATCTGCGCCAGCGGCCCCAACTCCGCGTCGCCGCATCACCATACCGGAGACAGGGTCATCCAGCAGGGTGATGCGGTCATCTTCGATTGGGGCGGGAAACTGAACGGCTACAATTCGGATGTAACGCGAACGGTGCACGTTGGACCACCGGGCGAGGAGTTCCGCAAGGTCTACCAAATTGTCCGCGACGCCAACCAGGCCACGCTCGACGCCGTCAAGCCCGGTGTGCCGCTGCAGGAACTCGACCGAACGGCCCGCAAACTCATCACCGATGGCGGGTACGGCGATGGCTTCCTGCACCGGGTTGGGCACGGCCTTGGCCTGGAGGTCCACGAGGAACCGTATCTTGTCGAAGGGAACGACCTGCCGCTTGAGGCGGGAATGACCTTCAGCGACGAACCGGGCATTTATCTCGAAGGAAAGTTTGGCGTCCGAATCGAGGACACCGTGGTTTGCACGGAAGAAGGCGGTGTCCGGCTCAACCATGCCACACGTGACCTCATCTTCATGGACTAACCCGGATGGTGACGAACGTCATGGACGGTGACGAGCGCAACATGGCGATTGATACCGGTCGGCTCTGCGCGTCGATCGATCAGTTCGGCCGCATTGGGGCCACGCCCGCGGGTGGGGTGACCCGGCTCGCCTTGTCCAACCAGGACAAGACCGCCCGAGAACTCCTGGCGCATGAACTCGCGGCGATCGAGTGCCCGGTGCTGGTCGATGACCTCGGAAACATGCGCGGTGTGTACGAAGGCAAGACTGCCCTCGGCGCGATCCAGATCGCCTCGCACCTCGATACCGTCATTCGCGGCGGCCGGTTCGATGGGGCGCTTGGTGTCCTCGGCGGCCTCGAAGTGCTCAGGACCATGCGCGATCGGGGCATCCGGCCCAGCCGCTCGATCGAGTTGATTAACTGGACCAACGAAGAGGGCGCCCGGTTCGAGCCCGCGATGCTGGGCTCTGGCGCCGCCACCGGCTCCTTCAATGCCGATTGGATGCGCAACCGTCGCGACAGCGATGGGGTGAGCCTGGGTGACGAACTCCATCGGCTCGGCTACGCGGGCCAGCAGCGATTCCGGCCACCCATCGGCCGCGCCTATCTCGAACTGCACATCGAGCAGGGCCCGGTGCTCGATGATCTGGACCAACCGGTCGGCATCGTCTCCGGGATCCTCGGCATTACCTGGCTCGACATCGTCATCACGGGCCGATCTGATCATGCCGGTCCGACACCGATGGACTTGCGGCGGGACGCTCTGGTGGCTGCTGCCGACGTGATCCAGGCCGTGCACGAAATCGGCACCTCGGCGGGGTCACCGTGCGTAGGGACCGTTGGGCGTCTCGATGTGACGCCAAATGTCGTCAACACCATTCCGGGCGCGGTGCGGCTCAGCGTCGATCTGCGCTCGCCGACCAGCGAACACCTCGATGCGATGGTGATTGCATTGGAGGATCGTCTGTTGGACAGTGCCCAGCGCCATGCCGTCGACATCGATGTAGATCGATTTTGGACGAGCACGCCGGTCGCCTTCGACCCCCACGTCATCGATATCATCGGGAGGGCCTGTGACACCGTAGGCGTGGAGCGGCATTGCCTCTGGTCAGGGGCTGGGCACGATGCCAAATACGCGGCCGAGGTGCAGCCCGCCGGCATGATCTTCGTTCGGAGCCGTGGTGGCGTGAGTCACTGCGAGGAAGAGTTCAGCGAACCCGCTGACATAGCATATGGCGTTGACGTCTTGTTGCACGCTGCCTTGGCGCTGGCCGAAGATGGTGTGGTTATCGCGGACGACTGCGAGTAGTAGGGGCGGACCTGATTCGACCGTCAATCGTGTCTGGCCAGCTATGTCTTGTCGAATCTGTCGTCCGCCCGCGTGAGCCAAGCTTGTTATGGAAGGACCGTGAATGACCGATTACATCGACGACGTGACAGACGCCGCGCTGGATGGCAGCGAGGATGAATTTTCGGCTGAAGAACTCCTCGAACAGGCCCAGATCAATGCCCAGGCACTGTTTCTTGGCACCGCCGACGCCCTGGCTTCGGATCACCAGCTGCTCGAAACCTGGCGCAAGAACCTCGCCGCGACCTTCATTCGAGGCTGGGACACGGACGCCGAGTGGGAACCGGCAGACATCCTGTATGCGCTGGTAACCAACTATCAGGCGTTCGGCGCCGAGGTCATGGAAGGTGAGTTCGAGGCCACACCGCCCTCGGTGACAATCTTCAATCTCCCGAATGTCCACCTCGCCGATGCACTGGAAATCGCACCGGATCGCATGCATCACCTGTTCCGGATCGGTGAGGACCTGGCTACCCGGATGGGTGGAAAACTGACATGGTCAGTTAACGAAGATGGCACGGTCCATCTCGAAGTCGGGACGGCATGAGCGCGACGATCGGCCGGGCCCGGGTGACGATTCTGTTCGAGAGCACCTTTTCGATCAAGGAGAAGCGGGGCGAGATGAAGTCGATCATCAAGCGCGTACAGAACCAGTTCAACGCCGCAATTGCCGAAATCGAAACACTGAACGACATGCGAACCGGAACGTTGGGGGTGGTTGTCGTCTCCAACGACACCTCGCACGCCAACGCGATGCTCTCGAATGTCGTCGCGTTCATTGAGCGTTCCCTCGACGTCGCCTACCTTGGCGATGTCGAGATCGAACTGTTCGGTTTCGACGGGTAACGGCATTTGCCGCAACTCCCTGGGTGCTGCGCACTCCCCGGTTGTCATTCGGAGCTTGCGAGGCAGCGACGCGCAGCAGTATTTGATCTCCGTAACCTACCGGTTTCGCCGGGAGATCCTATCACTCCACTCCGCTGCCGCTTCGCGTCAGGTTGACAATCGGGAGCTGAGTCGGCAAACCCTCCACAATGGGATGTTTGCCGAATACTCAACCCACAGCCGGGGTCGCAACGATCGTGGGGACCGGTGTTGCCTGCGGCGTCGCGGCTGAACCGCCAGCGAATCCCTCAGGCAACACAACCGGGAACTCGAT
>JALZMD010000393.1 GCA_030858375.1 Chloroflexota bacterium | reverse complement strand
GATCGTTCCTCGATCTCCTTTCAGTTTAGGGACTGGGTGGGCCAGTGTAACCCGTAAAAATACGGATTAAGCATCGGCATCCGGGAGGCCAGGCAGATGCGATTGCCCGGCCTCCCGGTCCGAAGGTCTGCGGTACCCTTTATTCAATGCACCACCCGAGACCGATTCGCCCTCACCGGGAGTACCGCCATGGTGAACCAATCCGACTTGCTCCGCCGTCACCAGGAGAGTCTCTTTCCATCGGTCGGCTTGTTCTACGACGAACCGATCGAGCTCCGGCGTGGCGAAGGGCAGTTCGTCTGGGATGAGGCGGGCAAACAGTACCTCGATTTCTTCGGAGGCATCGCCACCATCTCCAGCGGCCACGCGATCCCAGAGATCATCGGGCCGGTCAAGGAGCAGCTCGACCGGATCAGCCACAGCTCGACGTTGTTCCTGATCCGGTCCCAGATCGAGCTCGCCGAACGCATCCGGGAGATGACGCCCGACCATCTCGACAAGGTGCTCTTCGTCAACAGTGGCACCGAAGCCAACGAGGCCGCCTTCCTCATCACCACGCTCGCCCGCAACTCCAACGAGCTGATCGCCTTGCGCCACTCTTACCACGGCCGCTCGTTTGCCACGATCAACGCCAGCGGGCAGACGCCGTGGCGGTCGTCCACGCTCTCTCCACTTCATGTCCACTACGCCCAGAGCCCCTACTGCTACCGTTGCCCGTGGGGCCTGAGCTACCCGAGCTGCGGCGTTCGTTGCGCCAACGATGTCGAAGAGATCATCACCACGACGACTAGTGGGAATCCCGCCGCTTTCATCGCCGAACCGATCCAGGGCGTTGGAGGGTTCATCACCCCACCACCCGAGTACTTCGTGCAGGTGCAGGAGATCCTGACCCGGCACGGAATCCCGTTCATCGCCGACGAGGTGCAAACTGGTTGGGGCCGAATCGGCGTCACCGATTTCGGGTTCCAGGCGTACGGCATCAACCCGGATGTGGTGGTCTTCGCCAAGGGTCTCGCCAACGGGATCCCGATCGGCGGCCTGATCGCAACCGACGAACTGGCCTCGTCGATCCGGTCGCTCAGCCTCTCGACGTTCGGCGGCAACCCGGTCTCGACCACTGCCGCGCTCGCCAACCTCAACTATATCGCGACCCACAATCTGCGGGAGAACGCCCTGACAATGGGGATATACCTTAAGGAACGGCTGTTCGAGCTGCAAGACAAGCATCCGACGATCGGTGATGTGCGCGGCCTTGGCCTGATGGTCGGGGTCGAGTTGGTCCATGATCGCCACACGAAGGAGCCAGCCCCGGACCTGCTGCGGAGGGTGCAGGAAGAGGCCAAGAAGCGCGGGCTGATCATCGGGCGCGGAGGCCTGCACGCGAACACGATCCGGCTCTGCCCGCCCCTGATCGTGACCCGGTCCGATATCGACGCGGCAGTCGAGACCCTGGATGGCGCGTTCACCGATTCCACCGAATCGTGACAATCGGGAAACCTTGTCATTCTGGGAGTGCGTCATGTATTGTTGCTTGCAAGGAATGTACGTACATCGCTCGGGCGCGGATTCATGAGGACGGGTTAAAGTGAACCCGGCGAATCCGCCACCACACACGATCACTATCGCAAGGGACCCACGGCTGCCTCGGGGCGGTTGCGGGAGGGGAAGGCTGGAATAGGGCCGGGTGGACAGTAGTGTCCATCCGGCCCTATTCGTTGCGAAAGATGAGCAACGCCGATTGCCATTCCGTGCGGTGCGTGGCGAGCGCAAGCTCCATCTCGTCCGCCATGCAACCCACCAGCCACTTAACTTCACTATCGGCTTTGGCGACATCGACCGTCATGATCGCCCCGGTCACGGCGAGCCGGGGCAAGCCGTCGCGCCACCAGTCCACGCCATCGCCGTCGATCGCGCCGGTTCCATCCAGGTAGCCGTAGTCGAAGGGATAGATGATATCCTGAAATCGAGGGTGGCTCGTGCCGGCCGGCCGGTCGATGACGATCGGATGCGAGGCCACGAGTTGGTCGGCCCGATTCCAGAACTGATCGTCCACATCCGGTTTCACGGGACAATCTGCGCCGTCACGTCCATGATGTCTTGTGCGGCCTCCCAGACCTCGGGCAAGAGGGCCAACGCCTGTTCACGACGCTCCACGAAATCGCCGAACCGGACGATGCCAAGGTCGCCGAGCAAATCCGTGAATCCGTCCTCGAACGATGCGGCCGCGGCTGGCCCGAGGCCGTGCTGGAGTTTCTGCAGGGCGCGAGAGCCGGTGACGACCAGCCAGAAAACCGCTTCACGATGGAACCCGCGGTCGATCATGTCCTGGCTGCCGTCGATGGATATGGGCCGGGCGACCGCCGTGATATCAGAGGCGAACCGGTAAGATGCGGCCTGGACTGGCGCCGCGGCATCGAACAGCCGCGTCACAGTTTGTAGATGTCGATCAACCCCCATCCGGTCCATACCCTGGCAGCCGAGCACCTCCAGCAGCCTTTCGTGCAGGTCAAGACGGTCGTGCGCCTCCAGCAACTCATGAACGGTTTCGTAGCGCCGCCGCACGGTCGGGTTACGCAGCCCGGCCACGAGCAGGACGTGGGTCATCACGCCGGTCGGGAACACCCACGATTGGGCCTGCACGGCGAGCGAGCCAGTCCCGTCCATGGCGTCGAATCCTCGTTCGACCCCCGCCCGGGCGGTGGCGCAGCGAGACTCGACCCGGTGGCGGTGCGGGAATTCACGGCGAACGACTGGCTGGATGTCGGCCAGCCAGCCAGTTGGATCGTCCAGAATGACGCCAATCGCCACGGCATGGGCCGCATGATACGAATCGAGCACCGTTTCAGGATCAGTGAGCGACGCCCGCGAAAGGAATGTGCCTTCAAGCAGCGCACCTCTGGATCGGAACTTCCCGGCCTTCGCGGGCGCCTCGCCATCGAGCAC
>JALZMD010000377.1 GCA_030858375.1 Chloroflexota bacterium | reverse complement strand
ATGGCCTGCTTGGTGAGGTGGACCTCGATGCGGCCTTCTCGAAGGTGCCGCCGGATGGGGCCGCAATCTGCCTTTGGCACGAGGGGGACCGAATCGAGGAGTCGGCGCCGTATGGGGCGTTCCTCCAGTTATCCGGTCATTCCCACGGCGGGCAGGTGCGATTGCCGGGAATCGGACCGATCGCCGCGCCCGAGCTCGGCAAGCGATTTCTGCTCGGGCGGTATGCGGTCGAGGATGGCGAGCTGTATGTTTCGGCGGGGCTCGGCATGTACCGACCCCCGGTCCGGTTCAACTGCCCGCCGGAGCTGACGATCGTTCGCCTGATCGATTGATACCGCTAGTGCCTTGCACGACGTCATCGAGGATGCCATGCTCAGCGCCGACATGGGCGTTGGGTAGCCATGAGTGACCCTGACACTGTGATACTGGGAGAGGCAGAGCTTGTCTCTGCCTCTCCCCATACGCCCTGAGTCGTTCGGCCAACGTATCGTGGTGGGCTACCAAGGTTTCCAAGACCGCCATCCTGAGTCAGCGAAGGATGACCGGTCAGGAGGTGTCACCATACGGTAGACGGGCTACTGAGTGGTGGGTGTGACCAGGATGTACAAAGTATCGTGAGGGAGAGACGTACGTGGCACAGGACAAGGTTCGCGTGGGTGTGATCGGCTGCGGGGCGGGCTTGTTCCACCTCGAAGGGTATGCAGCGGAACCGCGGGCGGACGTCGTGGCCCTGGCGGGGCTCGACACCGACCGGTGCGAAATGCTGGCCAGCAGGTTCAGCGTGCCACGCATCTACAGGGACTATCAGGACCTGCTGGCGCAGGACGATATCGATGCGGTCAGCATCGCCGTTCCCAACTTCCTGCACATGCCGGTCGCCGTGGCGGCGCTCGAAGCCGGGAAACACGTCCTGATCGAAAAACCGCTTGCCCGGCACGTCGATGAGGGCAAGTTGATGGTCGAGGCGGCCGAACGGACCGGCAAGATCCTGGCCGTCTCCTTCCAGCGGCGGACCCGCCATGACGTTGAAATCGTCCGCGATCAGATCGCTTCCGGCGCACTGGGCCGGGTCTACTATTCCAAGGCTTACTGGATGCGGCGTTCCGGAATCCCCGGTCTCGGCAGCTGGTTCACATCGAAGGAGGCTGCCGGTGGCGGTCCGTTGATCGACCTCGGCGTTCACGTGCTGGACATGGCGCTGTACATGCTCGGCAACCCGGTCGTCACCACCGTCAGCGCGGCAACCTATGCCGAGATCGGCCCGCGTGGCCGGGGCAACTGGGTGGGACGCCGAACCAGCCAGGCATCCGACGACCCGATCGAGTACGAGGTCGAGGATCTTGCCACGGCGTTCCTGCGCTTCGAGGACGGCGGCACACTCCTGCTCGAAGCGTCATGGGCATCGTTCACGGAAATGGACGACGACTTCGGGGTCCAGTTTTACGGCAGCGAAGGCGGGGCCCGGATCCACTCGAAGAAGTACGCCGATGTCGACACGCTCGATCTCTACTCGGAGATTGCCGATACCACTGCCGATAGCCACCCCCGTCTGGTCAGCCGGCCCGGCCACGCCGAGATCATCAATGGCTTCGTCGATGGCATCCTTGACGGAACCCCGGTGACGCCCGATGGAATCGAAGGGCTTGACCGGGTGCGCCTGATCGACGCGATCTATCGCTCGGCAGAGTTGGGCCGCGAGATCGATGTTCGGGAAGTCGGGTGACAAAAGCGGCATTCTGGTGCAGGATGCCGACTGAGGTGTGGCGGCTCAACTCTGCCGTCATGCCGAGCATACCGTTCAAGTCTGTTCGGCATTCGCGGCACAATTCCTCTTGCTGTCATGTTGAGCGAAGCGAAACATCCCCCGGAGAAGCCGGAATGTGCTAGCCGAGACACATGGTACCGGCTTCTCCGGGGGCTTCCTCGCAAGCTCGGAATGACACTCCCTTTGTGGGTAAATACCCATAGTAGTGATCAAAATCGCCTCGACGTGCAAGGAGCAACTACCCACATGACACAACCCGTTCGCGTCACCGTCTGGAACGAATACCGGCACGAGAAAGAAAGCGAAGAGATCGGCGCGATCTACCCGAAAGGCATTCATGGCGCGATCGCCGAGGGCCTGAACGCGGCTGGCGGGTTCGAGGTGCGAACCGCCACGCTCGATGAGCCTGAGCACGGCCTGACCGACGACGTGATCGCCAGTACCGATGTCTTCGTTTGGTGGGGCCACAAGGCGCACGGCGACGTCTCGGACGAAATCGTTGCCAAGGTGCAGAAGCGGGTGCTGGATGGCGCCGGCCTGATCGTGCTCCATTCAGGGCATTTCTCGAAGATTTTCAAGCGCCTGATGGGCACGACCTGCGACCTCAAATGGCGCGAGGCCGACGAGAAGGAGCGACTCTGGGTCGTTTCGCCCGGGCATCCCATTGTCGAGGGTGTCGGCGAGTACATCGAGTTGGCACAGGAAGAGATGTACGGCGAACCGTTCGGCATCCCGCAGCCAGATAACCTGATCTTCGTGAGCTGGTTCCAGGG
>JALZMD010000368.1 GCA_030858375.1 Chloroflexota bacterium | reverse complement strand
ACGGTCGTACCGGTCGGTCATGACGGTGCCGGCCAGTGAAGATCACCCGTAGCGCCCCCCAGCGACACCACGGCCCGGTGGTCACCGCCAGCACGGTTCGCCAGTTCGTGGATATCGGCGTCGAGATCCGGGACATAGGTGATTAGCGCGATCGCTGGGGTGGTTGCGGTCAATGTCGCCGCGGTCGGCGAGGGCCAGACAACAGCCGATGATCCGCTTGCAAGCGCCAGGTCGTCGATCGTGAGATTGCCGCCGAGAACGGTTATCACCGTGGGGCTCCCCGGGTGAGATACATCAAGGCAGGCCCCGGCTGGGAGGGCGACTCGTTCGAGCGCGAAATAACGGCAGGCGGCCAGGAGATGTCGTTCCCCGATCGCCGGGCGAAGCGATACGGGATTCATGAACTCAGGGATCGTTTCGGGCTTGGCAACCTTGAAACCGGCCTCGAGATGCACCTCACGCGGGTTGCCTTCGGCATCGACGCGGCCCCAATCATCGAGCCGGTATGTGACGTCGGATGGCTGCTGCACTTCGTAAACCATGACGCCAGCGCCGAGGGCATGGACGGTGCCAGCCGGGATAAGCACCGTGGTGCCGGGTTGGGCTGGGACCGTCCGCATCAGTGGGGCAGTGGAGCCGTCCAGGCGGGTCGCGGCGCCAAGGAACTCGGCAATGTCCACGCCAGGTCGGATTCCCAGGTAAAGGACGCTGCCCGGGTCGGCTTCGAGCACATACCAGGCTTCGGTTTTGCCGAGACGGTCCAGCGTTTCGGCTTCGGCGTCGTTTGGATGTACCTGGATCGAAAGGTTTTCCCTCGCGTCGATGAGTTTGACGAGAAGCGGGAACAGGGCCCGACCACCGGCCGCGGCGGTGGCATTGGATCCAAGGTGGGCTGCTGGATCGGCTTCGACGATCGCTCCAAGCGTGCTACCAGACATATATCCCGCCGTCACGAGCGCCTCTCCGGCGGTTACGAGAGCTTCACCGACGGATGCGTCCAGAGGCAGTTCGACGCCATAGCGGCCGAGTTTTCGTCCGCCCCAGGGCTTGCGGTCGAGACGTGGAGTGACAAGCGAGACGTTCCTGTTCAATGAGCATGCTCCAGCGTGTGGGCACATTGCCCGATTGTGAGCCACGGACGCATACATCAGCATCGTACTATGATCGCATCGATAGCCCTGTGGTATCGATGCAACGTGTGCCGGGCGGGAGCGTGGGGTGCGACAGAATACGATGGAGCAGCGACGATGAGCGTCTCAGGAAATTCCAGCATGAACCCGGGCCGGCGAACGGGCGCATTTTGGGCAGTCATACCGGCCGGTGGCTCCGGCACCCGGTTGTGGCCACTGAGCCGTTCGACCCGACCTAAATTCCTGCTTCCGCTCCTCGGGAACAAGTCTTTGCTGCAGGAGACGTTCGAGCGGCTTTGCCTGCTGACCGATCCGGAACATATCGTCGTTGTCTGCGGACCGGCCCACGTGGCGGCGATCGCGCGGCAATTGCCTGATCTGCCGTCCGCCAATATCATCGTCGAACCGGCGCCCAACGGGACCGGTCCGGCCCTGGCCCTGGCCTCGGCACTGATTGCCCGGCAGGATCCAGACGCCATCATGGGGAGCTTCGCGGCGGATCATGACGTCACCGACACCGCAAGTTTCGCGGCCGCCGTTCGCACGGCGATAGCCGCCGCCGAGTTGGGCGATATGGTCACGATCGGGCTTACCCCCACCCGCCCTGAAACAGGCTACGGCTACATCGAGCGAACCGCGGATATCGTGGTTGATACGGGCGGCGGGGTCGCCTATCGGGCTGCCCGCTTCGTCGAGAAGCCAGACCTCGAAACGGCCCAGGCCTATGTCGACAGCGGATCGTTTCTCTGGAACGCGGCGATGTTCGCCTGGCGGGTCGATACCCTGCTCAGGGAGCTCGAACGGCAACAGCCGGCAATTTTCGAGGGCGTCCAGGCAATTGCCAGAGCGTGGGATACGCGATCGCGGGAGCGGGTAACGGCCTCGATCTGGCCCACGCTCCCAAACATCACGATCGACCACGGAATTATGGAACAGGCCACAAATGTCGCCGTCGTCCCGGCCGACATGGGCTGGTCCGATGTCGGCGACTGGAATGGGCTGGGCGAAATGATCGAGCAGGACGCGCTCGGGAATTCAGTGCGTGGCGACCTGCTCCAGATCGACACGACCAACAGCGTGATCTGGTCGGAAACGGGGCGAATGGTCGCGATGGTGGGTCTTGACAACATCATCGTCGTCGACACTGACGATGCGCTCCTGGTGATTGATCGGAAAAAGTCACAGGATGTGCGCCAGGTGGTGGACCGCCTCAAGTCGGGGATGCGTACCGAACTCAGTTGACCTCAGCGGACTGCGGGCCTGCCCTGGTAGGCCCGGTAGAGGCAGGGTTTATCTTGGCCCACGTCCAGGGTCGGGATGAACTCGACCGCCACCAAAGATATTCCATTGATCAACCGGTTTTCATATCAGGGTTGTACGAGCGACGCCAACGACAGCAAGGTGAGCTGCGAACAGGTGATGACGCCGTCGAGTGAGATCGTGTCGATCCTGTCGTCAGGAGTGTGATGGTACGGACTCTGGCCATACAGTTCGCGTGTGACCATCATCGAATCGATCCCGTTTTCGCGGAGCCTGTTGTCGTCGGCGACAATGGCGTCATTGCTCATGGCATTGATCGATTGACCAAGTCCATAGGCGTCGTTGATCCTGACGAACAGATCAGTCATCCACTGTGTCTCGGCAGTTCCGTTGAGGACGAGGTAGTTATACTGCCTCGCCGCTCCGATCGCATCGAGGTTGAAGACGCCCTCGTAGGGTGTGCCTTGGGCATTCGCCCTCGTTGCGAACTCCTGGCTCCCGACAATGCCGACCTCTTCGACATTGACGAAAACGACGCGGACCGGATGGTTGAGTCGGTAGCCGCTGAGAACGCGCGCGATTTCGAGGGAGCCGGCAACTCCTGTCGCGTTGTCGTCCGCGCCCGGCGAGACGGCCAGGTTTTCCGAAATGGTATCGAAGTGTGCCATCACGCCGTAGACCGCCGATTCATCGGCGCCTGGAACCTCCCCGATGACGTTGACCATCAGGTACCCTTCCCAACTCAGGAAGTCCTCGTACC
>JALZMD010000348.1 GCA_030858375.1 Chloroflexota bacterium | reverse complement strand
GGAGGGCAGCGGAGTCGCCTCCGTGCTCAGCGCCGCCGGCTGGACCTATGTTGCCGGATTCGCTTCCTCGGTGCTGACGCTGCTCTACTACGTCATGCTCGTTACCGGCATGCGCCGCGATTAGCATGCTCTGGTTAACCTCGGAACACGATCGCCCCGGCTGAACTTCCAGCCGGGGCGTTGTTCTGGTTCCTACATGACGCGGAGCGTCTCGATCGCCTGGCCGAGCGCATTGAGATGTTGTCCAACGGAGGTGAATCCACCACCCATGGTGTTGACGGTCAGGTGTGACACGCCCTGCTCGCGCCACCAATTGTACGAGCGCTTCCATTCGTCCGGGGCCGTACCGGCGACCGAGATGCGCGGCTCGATGCCGAACGTGGCGGGATCGCGGCCAGTCCGGCCCAGTTCGTCCCTGAGGATCTCCATGATCCGGATGTATGTTTCCTGCGAACCTGAATTGGGGAAGAACCCGTCGGCAAGGCGGGCCGCACGGCGAATCGCCACCTCGGCGCTGCCTCCGATCCAGATGGGAATCGGCCGTTGCACCGGCATCGGGGCCAGGCCGGCGTGATCGATGGTGTGCCACGTGCCGTCGTAGCTGACGATGTCGTCGCTCCACAGGGTTCGAAGCACGTCCATTTGCTCTTCGAGCCGTTTCCCCCGATTGCCGAAATTCTCCACCAACCCCTGGTACTCGATGTCGTTCCAGCCGATACCGACGCCGAGGCGTGTTTTGCCCGCCGTCAGCAGGTCGAGTGTCGCCGCCTGTTTGGCAACCAGCACCGTTTGCCGTTGGGGCAGGATCAGCACCCCGGTCACCATCTCCAGCTCCGGGACGATCGCCGCCAGGTACCCGAAGAGGACGAACACTTCGTGAAACGGGCTGTTTTCGTCGTAGCGGTTGACCAGTTTTGGGTGATGTGCTTGCTGGCTACCACTCAGTACATGGTCGTACGCCAGGATGTGCTGGTAGCCCATTTCGCTGACAGTCGTTGCATAGGCCTTGATATCTTCGAGGTCGTTGCCGATTTCGGTTTGCGGAAACACGGCCCCTATTCTGACTCCAGTGGTTTCGGGATGGGACGCGGATGGAGTTCCAGACGACACAGACACCTCCTGAATGGCTGACGCGTTAACGTCCATGAATGGCTAATTGGGCGTAAGCCCAGCTGAGACGCCGATCGCTCTCGAAATCCGATGAGCCGAAAGCTACTACCCGATGGATAGTATCATGACGAATTCCCCTAACAAGAATGAGTTGACGCCTGTAGCCTCCCCTCCGCTTCGATCGACACGGCTAGGCCGGCGACATTTCGTGTCCGGTGCCGTTGCCGGGGGACTGCTCTTGCCGTTCCAGGGCGCCGTAGCCCAAGCGCCGCCGATCGAACAGCGTGGCGACGAACCGCTGGACGAGGGTTTCGATGTGATCGAACCCGAGGTCGAGCCGACCATATCGCCTGAGGAGAATTCGGACACCATCACCGACATCGTCGAGAGCGGGGGTGTCCGCTACTTCGCCCAAACCGGTCACAATCTCGACGAACCGTTTCTCGAACCCTGGCTGCTGGCCGGCGGCGAGCGTGGACCGGGATTGCCGATATCAGAACCGCGCCTCGTCGAGGCGGATGGGACGATCCGCCAGGACTTCGAGGGATTCGCGTTGGTGTACGACCCGAACGCCGGGGCTGATCGTGCGCTCCGGGCCGTTCCCTTGCCTGACTCGGTCGTGAACTCGATCGCGACGGGCGAGGCATCCAGGAAGGTCCTGGCCTGCCGTTCGGATCAGGTTTCGTGCCAGTTCTTCGCGGCGACCGGCCACACAGTATCCGGAGCCTTCGGCACCTATTGGGCGGAACACGGTGGCCAGCAGTTGCTCGGGTTGCCGCGCTCGGAACCCGCCGCGAGTGGTGGTCGGACCGTTCAGGTCTTCGAGCATGCGGTGCTTGAAACCGATGTTTCGCAAATGGTGACGATGCGGAAGGTGAATACCGACATCGCCATGCAGACCGCAGGAGACGACCCAGCCTTCCTGCCCGCGCCGCCGACCCTGGGCACAACGTGGCTGGTGGATGCGAGCGACGGACTCCGGCTACGGTCGGCACCCGATACCAATGCGGATGTCATCGCCGTCCTGCCTGACAGCGCTGAGTTTATCGCCGCCACAGGCGAAACCGTTGGTTGGGTGCCGGGATACGTCGATGGCTTTTCAGGCTGGGTGGCCGCCGAGTTCCTGTCGACCAGGGAGACGTTGGCCGCCGTTGACGCGGCCAACTGGCGGCTCGATGTGTGGGATGGGTTGACGCTCAGCGACACCAACCTCCGTCGCGAACCGTCGACGGGCAGCGAGTCGCTGCGGACCATCCCGTATCAGTCGCCAGTCGTCATTGTGGATTGGGTGCGGGGCGAGGCAGTGGTCGACACCCAGATCACGTGGGCCCAGCTGGAAGACGGCTCGTACGTGTATGCCCGCAACCTCGGACGCGCCGCGCCGGTTGTGCCTCCGGCGCTCGGCAACGATGCCCCCCGGGAGGGCAAATGGATTGATGTCCACCTCACGCAACAACTTATGGTTGCCTACGAGGGGCGCACACCCGTCCGAACCGTGGTCACCACCACCGGCATGCCCGGTTGGGAGACGCCGCCGGGGTTCTATGCCATCAACACGCGGGTGGCGAACGAAACAATGGAGAGCGGCTCGATTGGGGCCGAGGACTTCTATGTGTTGAAGAACGTGCTGTTCACGCAGTACTTCACCGACCGTGGTCATGCCTTGCACTACGCCTGGTGGAAAACGGCCGAGACCATTGGTCGGCCTGGTAGCCATGGCTGCCTCAACCTCCTGATGGAGGATGCACAATTCTTCTGGGATTGGGCCACGATTGGAACTCCGGTCGTTTGCCGGGTCGTCTAGCCCGTGCGGTCCCCGACATTCGACCGTCAGGGAGGGATGGCCCCACGGGGTGAAGGGATACCTCCCTGGCGCGTTGCCGACATGAACGGCGGTTTGAGGCTACCCGTTCGTCGGTTTTGGTCTTATCCCTCGAAACGTGGCATAGTGCCCCGTGTTGATCGTGCATCTGGTGGCGCCAGGTGCTCCAGGGCGATCCTGTCACCTTCCATCCTTCCCATCGTACCGCTGACATCCTCAAGATCGTTGGCATCAGCGTCGATCATCAGCAGAAATGCACCATGCCCAATCGTCCAAAGCCGTTTTCAACCGAGTGGATGAATGTCCCCGATCCTGTACCGGAGCGTCCTCGACGCCTCCAGCGCACCGCCAATCAGCGTTTGGTGAGGTTTTTTGGTCATTTCCCCGGCGAGCGGACCCTGACGTTGCTGGTCATCCTGACCCTCACCCTTGGATCGTTCTGGTTCGCCGGCCCACGTGGCGAGGCGCAGGTAGCGACCGGGTCCAGCCTGATCGCCCAGGCGCCGGAAACACCCCAGATCAGGTTTGCCGCGCCCAGGCCAACCGTTGAGGCTGAGATTTCAACAGAGTCGCTCCAGGTGACAGATGGTTCGTCCGGAGAATCTGTGGAGGCAGTCGTTCCCGACCTCAACCTCCAACCGCCCCCGGTCGCGGAGGAACCGACAACACTCGGTGGCCTGCTTCCCGGCAATCGCATCCTGGCGTTCTATGGCTTTCCCGATAACGCCGATATGGGAGTGCTGGGTGAATATGATATGGCTCGTCTGCTCGAATTAATGCAGGAACAGGCCAGGGAATATGAGGAGGCCGATCCGTCGAAGCCAGTCATCCTGGCCTTCGAAGTTGTCGCCTCGGTCGCCCAGCAGGCACCACAGGCCGATGGCAGCTATCTGCTTGACGCCCCAGCGGCGATGCTGAATGAGTATGCCGAATTTACCCGCGACAATGGCATGCTGCTGATCCTGGATGCACAGATTGGCTACCGCACCGTCGAGAATGACGTCAAGGGATTGCGGCCCTGGCTTGCGCAAGAGCATGTGCATCTGGCGATCGATCCTGAATTCGCCATGGACGAGGGCCAAACGCCCGGCGTGCACATTGGAAGTGTGGATGCCGCCGAGGTGCAGTGGGCCCAGCAGTGGCTGACGGAGCTTGCCAGCGAAGAAGGCCTCACTCCAAAGATGCTCATCGTGCACCAGTTCAAGGAGTCGATGATTACCAACAAGTCAAACATCGTCCCCATGCCAGGTGTTCAACTCGTGATCGATGCCGACGGTTGGGGCCCTCCCGACCAGAAGCGGGCGACGTACGATGTCGTCAACAATGCGACTGCGGTGGAGTACGCCGGGGTCAAACTGTTCTACAAGCAGGATGATCCGCTGATGACGGCCGAGGATATTGTCAGTCTCGAACCCGCCCCGTTGTTTGTCATGTACCAATAGGTTGCACGAACCTCTTTTGCCGGGCGGCACGGGTATGCTTGAACCAACAGGCGTCACCGCTCAAGGCTGATCGCCTGCGTCGCTACGTTCATGGGAGACAGCTCGAACATGGGGAAGATTTACGTCCTGCCGGAAGATGAGATCGAGCGGCTCCTGAGTACGGCGCTGGTTGGACGTATCGCTTGTTGCGCAACGGAATTCGATGGCGAGGCCCGTCCGTATGTTGTGCCCCTGGCGTATGGGTATGATGGCGCAAGCGTCTACGCCTTCAGTGGGTTGGGCCGCAAGATCCATATCATGCGCGCCCAGCCGTTGATTTCCTTCGAGGTGGATGAAGCAATCGCAGAAGATCGCTGGTCCAGTGTCATTGCTGACGGCACCTATGAGGAACTGACCACCCCGGAGGGACGGCGACTGGCCCACTCCGTTATTTTCGGTGACTCGTCCCCGTTTTCTGACTTTGCGGCCGAGCACATCGTCTACCGATTACGGTTGAGCCGGAAAACGGGACGCTTCGAGCTTCCCGATGGTGAGTCGCCCCTGGAATCCGCGACAACCTCCCGGCCAGCGGTCTGATCGTATACGGCGAACGGATCATTCGTCACCGGTCTCCTGCTGCGAACCGCGCGGTCCAGTCCAATAAACCCCTGATATGGCGGCTATTTTTGACTGAACCGAATCGGGCGATGGACGCCACTTGCGCTTGACGGGAACCCCAAAAGGTTGTATCACCAAGGCAAGGTTTTCACCTGAAGAGCCTTTCTGCGGGCATTCGAAGCAGTACCCAGCCACTATTCGGTCCGGAATTCGTCCGATCGAATGTTTGGCAGCCGCAATCGAAGATCCGCAGATGATCGATTATTTCCTGAGGAGGATCAATTCAGTGAAGCGTTATCTTCCAAACCCGGTCAACGAACTGATGAAGGCCTCATACACGGGTCAATTGTCCCGGCGTGACGTCATGAAGCGTGGTGGCGTGCTCGGCCTGAGCGCGACCATGATGGGCACCATTCTCGCCTCACACAACGCCGCGGCGCAGGATGCCTCGCCAGCTGCCGAGCAGCCAGCCGGCTGGTCGATTGTCGTCCCTGAAGGGCTTCCCGACCTTGCTGGCGTGGAGCTTGCGGTGCAGCTTGGTGACGATGGCGTTGGCGCCCCGTTCGACCAGGCCTGCTGCGACAAGTTCGCCGAAGCCACCGGATCGACCGTCAACTACATCAAGGGCGCCTCGTCCGCCACCGAGCGATTGACGTTCCTCCAGCAGACGATGGCGGCTCAGGCGGCTGACATCGACGTCGCCCAGATCGATGTGATCTGGCCGGGTATCTTCGCCGCCCACGCGGTCGACCTGCAGGATACATTTGGTGAGGAGGTCGAGTTCTTCGAGCGCATCGTGCTGAACAACACGGTCGACGGCAAGCTCGTCGGTCTCCCGTGGTTCACCGATGCCGGCCTGCTCTACTAC
>JALZMD010000317.1 GCA_030858375.1 Chloroflexota bacterium | reverse complement strand
ATAACGATCGACGCAGGGTGGTAACGCGAGGCACAACCGATTATCGCCATGACGATAACGACATCGTCGAAGTCAAGAACCGGGTCCAGTTCGGACCGATCATCGCTGGCGTGCTGACGGCGATCGGCACGCTGCTGATCCTGACCGTGCTCGGCCTGGCAATCGGCACGTCGGCACTTGAGCCGAGAGACGTTGGCGAAGGACTAGGAGTCGGCGCCGCTATCTGGGGCATCGTTAGCGCGCTCATCGCGTTCTTCCTGGGTGGTTGGGTTGCAGCCAAGACGGCGGCAGTCGCCGGCGCCGGAAGCGGCATGATCAACGGCCTGATGGTCGGATTCGCGATTCTCGCCATTGTTCTGTGGCTCACGGGTTCAGGAGTTAGTGCGGTGGTCGGGACGCTCGGCAGCAACATCGGCGAACTCACCAGCATCGCCCAAAGCGAAGGAACGACCACAGAAGAGGCCCAGGCAGAAGCCGAAGCGCAGGTTGACGAAACCCTCGAAGATGTCGATCCCGCATCGGCGTTCGATACCGCACGTGACGCGGCGTGGGGCACGCTTGCCGGCATTGTCGTCCCGCTCGGCGCGGCGGCACTAGGCGGGGTCGTGGGCCACAACAAGCGCGAGGATGTCATCCAGACCGGTCCTCCCGCAAGGCAGGACTAGAACACCGCGTTCACCGCTGGCGCAGGTGTTGCACCGTGGACATCCACGTCGCGTAGACGTGAGGCAGTACAGAAGGAGATTCCTCAATGGACAGGTTCAAGGACATGGCTGGCGCTTTCAACCCCGGCGACATCAAGAAGTACACACAAGGCGTCAGTTGGCCTATCGGCAAGGATGATCTGGTCAACGTCATGAAGCAGAACGGCGCCCCTGACGGCGTCACCAGCAAGGTGCAGGACGCCGACGCTGACCAGTTCAGCGATCAGAACGACGTGATGTCCAAGCTCGGCGGATAAGTCTAGCTCCGCCAGCCTTCTGGCGGCAAAACTGGTCAAATCGGCCATCCCAATGCAGGATGGCCGATTTGTCTTGCCACCTCCCTGAAGTCCGCACCGAATGACGGAGACAACCAGTGCGCTCGGATCAAACATTGGACCCGGCTGGTACACACCATCCGGACACTAGCGGTCAGTTGCACCGCATAGGGATTCGTGACTGGCTCCGGGTCCTGGTCCAATCGGCACGCGACCTGAACGCAAGCAACGCGCTGGAATGGTCGGCTGCACTTTCCTTTTACGCACTGCTGTCGTTGTTCCCCTTGCTGCTATTGGGTATGGTGGTCGCGTCGTACTTCGTCGACGCGAACTGGGCCACGTCGCGGGCGACAGAGCTTCTCGGAGAATTCCTGCCTCGTGGTGAGTTCGAGATCGAGGAGATCGTAACCGCTGCGCTGGCCGAGCGTCGGCGCACTGGCGTTATATCCCTTGCCGTGTTTCTGATCGCGGGACGGCGCGTTCTCGGAGCGCTCACCAAGGCACTCAACCTCGTATCCGACGTCGACGAACAGAGTGATCCGGTCGGTAGGCGGATCGGCGTAGAGCTCGCGCTGCTGCTTGGCCTGGTCTGCGTCACGCTCCTGGCGTTGGCCGCACACCCCTTGGGCGACCTCCTGCGGAACACGCTTCAAGTTGTTCCCGGCCCGGACGGTCTGCTGCTGGTGGTGATCAACGGCGTGGTGCGCGTCGCGCTGCTGCTTGCCGTCTTCACCCTGGTGTATGCCTACGTTCCCCGTGGTGAGCGACTGTGGCGTCCCGCGTTCACAGGAGCGTCTGTCGCCACGATGTTGTTCCTGATGGCACAGGGCGTCTACGCAGTGGTGATCGATCCGCTATGGAGCAGCCTGAATCTCGTGTATGGACCGCTGGCAATTGCCGCGTTATTGCTATCGTGGGGCTGGTACGTGGCGTTGATCACGCTCGCGGGCGGAGCGCTGGCGTCTCACGTCAAGGTAATGATCCTAGAGAAAAAGAGCGGCCAACTGGCGGAGCAGCAGCATGTCGGGTGAGGCTCGTGCCCAAAAGCGAGACCGCTGATTTGCTGCTGCTGCTTCAGGAGGAACAGCCCGTTCGGGATGCCTGATCGCTTCATACTTTCTTTGGGAGATCACTTCGACGCAATGTCTACTCGGTTCCTCTATCGTCATGATTCACTATCGATAGATGTGACCGAGGCTCTCATCGACAAAGCGACCAATGTTCTTGAGCTCTCCGAGCGGGTCCGGCGTCACATCCAGCTCGAACACCGCCCAACCGGTGTAGCGAATATCACGCATCAGGCGCATCCAGGCGGGCCAGTCTACGATTCCCTTCCCCACCGGCGCGAACCACTGCACCTGCCGCGCAAAGATCGTGTCGTCGATATGGACGTCATCTGGCGCGGGACCGGTCGCGTCCTTCCAGTGGGTGAGCACGATCCGGTCCTTGTGGCGCTCGCCGATCGCCACCGGGTCCGAGCCAGCCACCGTGAACTGGGCCGTATCGGGACAGAGATTGACGTAGGTTGGATCGAGCAGGCTCATGAACAGGTCCACATCCCGGCTGCTCCGGAACATCGTGAAAGCCTCCGGATGCATCGCCAGCGTGACGCCGTGTTGCGCGGCGGCAGCGGCGGCCAGGTGCAGCCCATCGCAAGCGATTTCGGCGGTACGCAGATCGACGAACATCGGTGGCTGGGCGGTTCGGTCCTTGCGAATCGGCAGGGTGGCGACAATGAGATTGCAGCCACAGGCCGCCAGGAACTCTGCATACCTACCCACGACCTCGACGTACTCTGCATGGTCGTCCCGGTTGGTGAACGACAGCTGGCGCTTTCCGTCGTCGACGAAGTTGGAGAGAAATCCACTGGCGACGGCGAGCCCCCGGCTCGTGACTGCCTCGGCGAAGGCGTCGGCGCTGCCATAGGCCTGGAGGGCGCTGCGCCAATCGCCGGGACGAAAGGTGAGCTCGATACCGTCGAGGCCAGCCTCCTTCACATCGTCAAGCACCCGGTTCCAGAACGTCTCCGGCGTCCACTCCCCCCACTCGAACAGCGAGCCGATCGCGCCCAGGTCGCCGGAGCCTCCCCAGTAGGCGGGGTTGTAAAAGGTGACGAGGTCGGTCGCAAACCGGATGTTGGGCGTTGCGGGCATGATGTTTTCTTCTCGTTTCCGTCATGGGTGGTCGTAGGCTTCCAGCTATCGGGATCGTACCGGCAAATCGTGGCGATGGGAAGTCTGCGAAGGAGTTCGACGCTGTTCGCACCTGCGCGTCCAGAGGTTATGGTTCACGCGCCGTAACTCCGGATGGCACCCCGGAGAGCATGCAGACCATTCAACCGACGGGCCACTGAGGTTGGCGAACACCGCCGTTCTGGCGATCGCGACCTGTCGGACGCCTGGGATGGGCTTGCCATGCCAGGCGATGGTGGTGGAATAGAACCTGCACTGTT
>JALZMD010000306.1 GCA_030858375.1 Chloroflexota bacterium | reverse complement strand
GGTCAGGGGCGAGCGACATGAACGTCAACTCGAAGCGGACCTGGTCGTTGCCCTTGCCGGTGCAGCCGTGGGCGACGGCCCCGGCGCCTTCGAGCTGGGCGACTTCGACCTGGTACTTCGCGATCAGGGGTCGGGCGATCGAGGTGCCGAGCAGGTATTTCCGTTCGTAGATCGCGCCGGAGCGGAGCGTCGGAAAGACGTAATCCCGGATGAACTCATCTTTGAGGTCGTAGACGTGCGCCTTAGTCGCGCCGCTGGCGATCGCCTTAGCTTCGACGCCGATCAGGTCGTCCGGCTGCCCAACGTTGGCGGCGTAGGCAATGACCTCGCAGTCGTAGTTGTCCTTGAGCCAGGGAATGATGACGGAGGTGTCGAGCCCGCCGGAGTAGGCGAGGACGACCTTGCCAATGTGCGGCTTCACACCGCCGTTGTTGGTAGTCAGCTCGTTGATGGCCATGGGGGTTGCTCCAGATGCATATGATTGAATATTCCGACGGGAGACAGGCGGGCTAGATCGACCGGGGATGAACCGTCCGGTTCGTACGTGCGCGGTCTGCCGGCTTCGGAAGCGAATGCATCGGGACTGGTCATCCTCTGGAGTGAAAGATTCAGGGAACACTGATCGGGCGTCCAGGAGACACCCCACCCCCGCCCGCGAACATCGTTGTCACAAGCGCACAACGAAGATAGTGCAAACTCGCACAATCTGTCAAATACGGATCATCGCAATAAACTGTTCATTCCTATCACTCATCTATCCTTCAGCACATGACTCATTCAACCTCACCGCATCTCACGACATGGATTTCATCTCACTTCGAGCTCGCTCCCGTGCGGAACGTGCGCCTTCTCCGCGCGTACACCAACCACGTCCACCTCGTAGAGACGCACGAGACGCCACGGTACGTGCTCAAGGTGTACGGGACGGGCTGGCGGGAGGATTCCGGGATTCGCTACGAGGTCGATCTTCTCGATCACCTGGCCTCACGAGGAATCCTGGTGGCCCAGGCGATCCAGGGTCGGAACGGCGAGGCGTTACAACAAACAAGCGGCGGTGACGGAAAACGGCAAGCGGTCATCTTCGACTTCGCCGCCGGCACCAAGCCCGAGTCGCCGTTCGCCCCTGCCCTGTACCACCGGGAGGGCCGGGCGGTGGCTGCATTGCACCGCGCTTCCGACGACTTCCGGACACCCCACCAGCGACGACCGCTCAATCTCGAAGCACTGATCGACGAGCCATTGGCGCTCGTGGCTTCGCTCGACATCGATGCGTCAGTTGCACGGTTCATCGTGGATTTCGGCCGCGTGGTCCGTGCGCGGATCGAGGCGCTGGCCGATGCCGGTCTCGATTGAGGCGTCTGCCACGGCAACCTGACGTTCGACAATCTCAACATCACTGATGATGGCGAGTTCGTCTGGTACGACTTCGATTCAGGAGGGTACGGGTGGCGAACAATCGAACTGCAAGGGTGGGCTGCCTTTGAAGACCAATGGCATCCGCATTGGCAGGGGTTTCTTGATGGCTACCACGAAGTCCGGCCACTCAGCGATGCCGACATCGCCGCCGCGCCCTACCTAGCGATCGCGCAGGAGCTCTGGGGAATCCAGGTCGACCTTGAACGCCGAATCGTGGCGAAGGGCCCTTCGAACGGTGGCGCCTATCTTGAGGAACGAATCGGTCGATTTGCGGCCCGGCGGCGCTCCCTTGAAGACCATCCTCCAGTATGATGCGGAGTCTGGATTCTCCGTTGCTGATCGCATCCGTTCTTTGAGGGCAACATCCGTGTTGGCCCAACGTTCATCACCGCGATGCGTCGAGAGACCACGGATGATCGCCTCGATCAGGCAGGCGTTCGCAGGACGCCAGCAGTTGCCGCGTAGTCTGACCGGGTTCAGTATGACCAATCCGCTTCACGGCTCGGATGTTCGCGCGAAAGCGGCAGCAATCTGTTGATCGCTGCCGCTTTCTCATCAATGGAATGGCCGCGAATCAGACCCGGACGATGAAGTCGTCGGCGACGTACCCGGTGCCGGCGGCGGCGCTGGTCACCTGGTACCAGTCGTAGCCACTGGCCGAGGTCGGGCCGCTGACGATCGTCAGGCGGGCGTCCTGTGGGAGGACGGCGAGGATGGTGCCGCTCGTGTTCGGAGCCGATCGCATCCTCAGGTTGGGCTCGGTGACACGGACTACCGTGCCCGCCGGGAGCCCGGCAGGCGGAGGTGGTGTCGTCCCGCCGCCTGCCGCCAGCACGTCCTCGATCACCCAGCCGGTGCCGGCGCTCGTCTGGACGTTCCACCAGATATAGCCGCCGGTGTTGGTCGGGCCCCCTATGACCGTTCCAGTCTGCCCGACCTGAAGGACAGTGATCACGCTGTTCGAGGTGCCGGCTCCGGTGCGGAGGTTGGCGCGCTCGGTGACGCGGATTGCGTCGCCATTCTCGAACAGGCCGCCGCCGGGAGGTGGCGGTGGCGTGGTGCCGCCGTCGGTTTCGACCAGCCAGTTCTCGATACACCAGCCGGTCGTGCCGCTGCTCAATCGCACGTTCCACCACACATACCCGTTGGCCGAAGTCGGGCCACCGAGCACCGTCCCCGTCGTACCCACGGTCATCGTGCTCACAACGCTCCCGGAGGTCGTGCCTGACGACCGCAAGTTGGTCGTCTGCGTAACCCGGAAGGTGTCGTTCACCTGGAACTTGCCGGTTGGCGGTGGCGGTGGCGGCGTCGTGCCGCCGTCCGTTTCAACGAGCCAGTTTTCGACCGCCCACCCGGTTGTGCCGTTGGTGAGGCGAACATTCCACCAGATGTAGCCATTGGCGGACATTGGACCGCCGATGACGGTGCCCGTTGTGCCAACTGCCATGGACGCCACGACGCTACCCGACGTGCTCGCCGACGAGCGCAGATTCATGGTTTCGGTGACGCGGAAGGTGTCGTTCACCTGGAACTTGCCGGTTGGCGGTGGCGGCGTCGTGCCGCTGTCCGTTTCGACGAGCCAGTTCTCGATGCACCAGCCCGTGGTCCCATTCGCCAATCGTACCTGCCACCAGGTGTAGCCATTTGCGGCGCGCGATCCCCCGACGATGGTTCCAATAGTCCCGACACCCATCGTCACAACAACGCTGCCCGAGGTACTCGGGGTCGAGCGCAGATTTGTCGTCTCCGTGACCCGGAATGTGTCGTTGATGGCGAACTTGCCGGATGGCGGCGGTCCCGACGAGCGCAACCGCAGGTAGTCCTCGACCACCCAGCCGCCGCCGACGGTCGAGCTGTAGACGCCGTACCAGATGAAACCAGTAACCTCGACGGGAGGTTGTGAGATAACCAGCGGCGAACCGGCGCCAAGGGTGGAGATCACGCCCTGGGCGAGTCCAGGGCGTGGCCGCAGGTTGATCGTCTGGGTTGCTTCGACGGTATCGTCGACATTGAAGTCGCCATCCGGATTCTCGTTGAACGGTGCAGGAGCGATCAGGTCCCGGACCACCCAGCCGTCACCGATGTTTTGGGCACGGACCTGATACCAGGTGTACCCCTCGGCATCGACTGGTCCGGCCATGACGTGGGCCCAGCCGTTGGTGGGCGCGGTGCCGACGATGCCGGCGGTGGTGCTCGGGCTGCGCCGGATATTGGCGGCGCTGACGAAACGAAGATTGAGCCCGAACGGATAGTCCGTGGTGGGAGATCCCGGCGGAAGTGGCGGTTCGACAATCAGGAACTGGGCCGTTGCCCATCCGGTAGGAGCACTGCCTTCGGGGTCGAGGCGATACCAGTTGCCGTTGGTCAGCTTCTCGGGTCCGTCGATGACCCAGGCGGTTGCATCGTCGGTGATGCTGCCGATCGCTGATCCATTCGCGCTGGAGCGCAGGTTGAGGGCCGAGCCATCATCGGTCTGAACCCGCACCCGGTCGCCGGGCGCGATTCCGGCCGGGAAACCGGTCTCCAGCACGCCCTCATCAAGCGTCTGGGCAACCAGTGTGCGGATTTCCGGCAGATCGTTCCAAAGCCGGTCGCCTGGACAGCTGGTGGCATTGACGTCGCGGTGCGAGGCGATGATTGGAAGATTGGGCGCCTCCTTGAAGTCGGCGGTGGCCAGCGGATCGAGATCACGGCCAACGAAGGCGCAGATCGACACCAGCGCCGACTTCGCGGCTTCAGTAATATCGACGGACTGGAAATTACCAATGGTGGAAATGCCGGAACTGCCAATGGCGAACTGGTAGGAATGCCCGCCGATCACATCCTGGCCACCGAAGCGGCCCTGGTAGATGCGCCCGTTGTGATCGACCAGGTAGTTGTAGCCAATGTCGCCCCAGCCCTGCTCGACCGCGTGGTAGTAGTAGATCGACCGGATCGCATTCGGCACATCGGCCGGCCGGTTGGCGGTGGCGGTGTGGTGAAGGATGAGATGCGTGACGGGTTCGTACTCCGGCGGCCAGATTTCGCCGAACGTATCGAAGCGCCAGCTCTCGTTGGCGCCCCACTGGGCGCGGGTGATGATTTCCGGCGGTGCGATGGTGTCGGTCGCCAGGGTGCTGAGCCGGCTACTCGATCCAACCGCGAGATCTTCTTCCCAGGGACCATCGGTGGGATCGATGTACACGAACGCCAGGCCATCGACCTCGCCAGGAACACGATCGATGTCGACCGTCTGGTAGCGTACCCACTGGGCGCCTTCGGTGAAGATCAGGGCGGTGAAGAGCCGACCATCGCGCGATGGCTGGCCACCATCCTCGGTTTGGGCGGGGATATCGATGGTTTCGGACCAGGTGGCGCCATCGTCACTCAACTGGACGGCGATGACGGGCCAGAGGCCGACCTCGCTGGGCCAGCTGGCGCCCAACGCCCAGAATGGGAACTCAGCCTGGAAGGTAATCCACTGGCCCTGGGCAGCTTCGGAGGAGCCAACACCATTCTCGGCTGGAACATGGCGCCGGGCACGGGTGCCATCGGCCTGCTGCGCAACGGCCGGGGGAGCCACGCCGGGAACCACTCCAACCCCGGAGGCGGCGAGGGCGGCCATGCCGGCGGCGGCCTTAAGCACAACGCGACGGTTGGCGGCACGTTTGCCGCGAATTTTCGCGTTCCCCGATGCATCGATCACATCCTTCGCGGCAGTGGCTCCAAGATCACGTTCAGGTGAATTGCGCATTACGAGTGTTCCTTCCCCCGGACCATTGCCTGGCGGCTGTCCCACGGCTCAAGCGTTCCGTTCCGCCTCTATCCCGGTCTGGACGTCGAGCCCGATGTGGGCCGGGTCAAGCACCCCAGCTGGCATCCCCGCAACGTCGCTGCCTCCTGGGGCAGTCAGCGCTCCCGGATAGCGGACTCGATTCCGACCAGCTGGTGGAGAGTTGGATTCGAGTTTACACGATGCCTACGCGAAAGAACGTCACAGATCCACCTCAGTTCTTCCGATCTGACAGAGCTCAACAACCCGAAGGCGCGGTTTGCGCTACTTGAAGTACGACGCAAACGCCCGCTCGGCAACCACATCACCCTGGGCATCGTAAATGACCCGGGTGAATCCGGCGTTCTTGCCATTAAGCGGCCACTGGTTGACGTTCACTTCCCGGCCCGCATCCGTGCCGTAGATATTGACGATCACGGTGGCGCCTTGCGTCCAGGATTCAACCAGCAGCCAGCCATCGGTGTAGTTCTCGAACCGGAAATCGGCCCAGTTATCCTGGTTGGATCCCAGTTGCAGGATCGAGGCGTCGAACCCCGCGCCCCAGCCATCGGCCTCATAGCCCCGAAGCCGGTAGGTGTGCGGGTGCCACTCGGTGATCGGCATCCCGGCGTAAATCGCGGCCCGGAAGACCGTGGTCGAGATTTGGCACACGCCGCCGCCGACATCGCGGCCCACCTGCTCAGCGACGACGACATCCGCGTCGACGTAGCCCTTCTCGTAGGTGATCTCACCGATCGCATCGTTGAACGAGAATTCACCGCCTGGACGCACCAGCGTGCCATTCATCAACTCAGTGGCGATGTAGATATTCTGATCACGATTCCAAGATCCGCCGGCAAAGTTCGAATCGCCGCGGCCCAGGCGCGTCTCGATGCCGAGGGCGTCCAGATTCTCGTCGTCGATCTCGGGCCGGGTGATCACCACCGGAATCTCGACGTTCATGTCATCGTTAAGAAATCCTTCAGCGACGACGTCGGCGAACGCACCGGCCCGGATCGTCACGCCCGTTTCACTCGGATCGAGGGCGACAAGCCCCCGTTCCTCATTCCAGCCCACCCGCGCGTCGATCGGCTCGCGATTGACTTCGGGCACGAATTGGGTGCGCAGGTCGGCCGCCAGCCGCTCTCGATCGAAACTCAGTTTGGCAGCCGGTTGGCCGGCATCCATGACGGTATCGACGAGCAGATACCCGCTCAGCGTAGCGCCATCGATTCGCCAGGAGCGGTCCTCGAACGTAACACGCATGGGTGTCATGACCGACTGTTCAACGCTGGCCCGCACCTCCACCAGATCGCTGGCGAGGATCGTGGGAACATCGACCGCCGTCGGCAGCGTGACATTGACCGGTTGCAGGCTCGCCAGCGTCGCCAGCACCTGCTCCGTCGCCACCACCCGGTCCACCATCTCCCCCGCTCGGTCCGGCGCCACCGAGACCGTCGTCCCCTCGACCACGATCCGCGCGTCCACCGCCGGTTGTCTCAGGTCCCGGTCCACACGGTCGAACCACGCGTTTAAGACCCGGCTGTCCACCGCCGTCCGCAACGGCACCACCTGGTCCGCCCGCAGCAGATCGCCCGTGAACGCCAGCCGCGCCGCCGCGTCGTCGCTGCGGCCCAGCGCTTCGGCCGCGGCGATCGACGTCTCCAGGTCGACCGTCACCCCCAGCTCGCTCAGGCTCGGCGTCCACGTCTGCTCCCCGTAGGTGAAGGCGATCGTGCCCGTTTCGAGCGCCGCCGCCCGCTCGGTGAGCCGCGCCTCAGCCTCCGCCGCGGTCAGCCCCCCGACGTTGACGTCACCGACCACCACCGCCGGGTAGATCCGGTCGTCGTACCACGTCCGGAACACGAACAGCCCCACCGCGATCAGCAGCAGGACCGCCATTGCCCCGATCAGCATGTTGGGAACAAGCGCCAGCAGGCGTCGCAACCGAGACTGAACCGCGGGTGCGGGACCGGAGCCGGCATGTTCTGACAGGTGATCGTCGTGATCAGGGAGAACGCTCTTGCGCAGCCGGTCGAAGGCCGCGGTCGATTGGGCTCGCATCCCGCCAAACCCGGTCGCGACGGTCGCCGTGAAATCCTGATTGGTCGATGTCTGCGCCATGCCTGCTGTTCTCTCATCCCTGAATGAAGCGTGCCCGCACCCGGTTGCGCGACACAAGAGTACCTAGGGCTCGAATTGCGCGGGGAGACGACAACCCAGCCGATGATGCGTACATGGTGTTAGCCCAGCGGGTCGGGCGTGGTGGGTAATGGTGTCGATGACGTACCCAAGTGTCAGTATTCCAGTTTGTCACAGCACTGCCGGTGCTGGCAATGCGGGAAACACGTATTCGGGTCACGCATCACGTGGTCCCGGAGCGATCTACCGCGTGGGCACCCGCCGCTTAGCCGGTGCCGACCTCGTACACGTTTCCGCGTCCCTTGAAGTTGGTGTAGAACTCCCGGTTGGCGATTTCGTTCCCGTCCTTGTCGACGATGACACGGGTGAAGCCCGCCTCAAGCCCCGCCTGGGGCCATTCGATCTGGCGAACCACACCAGCCGGTAGCTCAGACGTGGGCACCTCGACATCCCTGTTATCGGTAATTGGGCCGCTCTGCCACTGGCCGGCGACCTCGACCGTGTTTCCAATGTCCGTCCCGTAAATATTGACGATCACATTCGGGTAGGAAGTCCACGCTTCAACCAGTAGCCAGCCATCGGTCCAGTTCTCGAACTTGACGTCGCCCCAGAATTCGGGATTGGTTCCTGACTGGAGGATCGAAGCATCGAATCCCGGACCCCAGCCTTCAGCCTCATAGCCCTGGAGCCGGTACGTATGCGGGTGCCATTCCGTGATCGGCATGCCGGCCAGCAGCGCCGCCCGGAAGACCGTGGTCGACACCTGGCAAACGCCCCCGCCCTTGCCGGTGCCGACGCGCTCGGCGATAACCACCGACGCCTCGACCCACCCGGGGGTTTCGCTGATCGGCCCGATCGCCTCATTGAACGAGAATTCCGCGCCCGGCCGGACCAGCGTGCCGTTGAGAAGGTTCGTGCCAACCTGGATGTTGGTATCGCGCGCCGAGGAGCCGCCGGCATAGTTGGAATCGCCCCGGCCGAGTCGGGTGTCAATGCCAAGCGCATCGAGGTTCTCGTCGTCGATCTCGGGCCGCGTGACAAGGACCGGGATTTCCACACGCTCGTGTCCGTTGAGGAAACTGCCGGCTACCGCTTCCGCGAAATCGTCAGCGATTAGGGTGACGCCGGTCTGGCTGGGATCGAGGGCCACCAGGCCGCGCTCGTCGTTCCAGCCGACGCGGCCGTCGATCGGCTCGCGATCGATCTCGCTGGCAAACTGGCTGCGCAAATCCGCGGCCAGCCGTTCCGTATCGAGGCTCAGGTTGGCGACGGGCTGCCCGGATTCCCGAATCGTCGCTACGGTTAGGTAACCGCTGAGGGCATCCGCTTCCACGCGCCAGGCACGGTCTTCGAAGGCAACTCGTACCGGCTGGCTCAGCGCTTCGCGCACCGTTGCCTCGGCCTGGGACAAATCGGCCGCCCGTATGTCGGGGTCATCGACCTGGGTAGGCAGCTCGACATCGACCGGCTGCAGGATCGCCAGCGCCCCCAGCACCCGCTCCGTCGCCACCACCCGGTCCACTACCTCCCCCGCTCGGTCCGGCGCCACGGAAACCGTCGTCTCCTCGACTACGATCCGCGCATCGATCGCCGGGTTCGCCAGGTCCCGGTCGACCCCGTCGAACCAGGCGTTCAAGATCCGGCTGTCGACTTCGGTCCGCAACGGCACCACCTGGTCGGCGCGCAGGATCTCGCCCGTGAACGCCAGCCGCGCCGCCGCGTCGTCGCTGCGGCCCAGCGCCTGGGCTTCGGCGATCGAGGGCCCGAGTTCGACCGTCGCCCCCAGCTCGCTCAGGGTCGGGGTCCAGGTCTGGTCACCGTGGCTGAAGGCGATCGTGCCGGTTTCGAGCGCCGCCGCCCGTTCGGTCAGGCGCGCCTCGGCTTCGCCGGCGGTCAGGCCGCCGACGTGGACATCGCCAACCACCACGGCCGGGTAGATCCGGTCGTCGTAGAGCGTCCGGAACCCGAACAACCCGATCGCCACCAGCAGCAACACGAGCGCCACGCCGACGACCAATCGCGAAAGGATGACAAAGACTCTGCTCGAAGCCGATCGGTTACGGGGCGGCATGACCTGAACATCCACCGCCTCGGGCATCAGGTCGTGACCATCCGGCATGATGCTCCGCCGAAGCCGGCCCAGCGTGGAGGTGGACCAGGCGCGGGCCGAGGTCGTGGAATGACCCAGACCATCGACTATGGCATCCGAGGCTCGTTGTGGGGTGGTGGGCTGCGCCATGAAAGGTTTCTCTCGTCCCTGAAGTGCCGGCTGCCGAAAGGTCGGTACCCAACGTGTATGCATGGTTGGCGGGACTCGCCGCCACATCAACGGCCTGGGCCCGTTCTCGCCCGCGGTCTCAGGAGCAGTTCAAGCGGTGGACTGCGCGTTGCGGTCCTCAAACTCCCGAATCAGCCAACCGGCACATACTGCGACGGCTATATGTACCAATCATACAGGCAACCGTTGCGCCTCTAACAGTCCTTACGTCGCGTAACCACCTGCACGCCTGTCGATGACTCCGGCGGCTCACAATAATGCGGCGTGCTATGGAAGTCCGCCGCGTTCACTGGTGCCTACGTGACGGGCCACCGAATGGATGCATCCGCCCGTGTTTGCCGACCTCGTCGAAGGACACACTTTCGTCATATTCCCGTCGCACTTTCCCGGCACTTTCGCACTAACCTGAGGGTATCGTCAATCGCGGCACCTGGATTCATCGGCATCAGCCTGCCGGCCAGGGACGCAGACGACTGAAGGACTCCCCTCCATTCCCCTCCATTCCCCTCCTCCCCGAGGCCGCCGGCGCCAGCCAAATCGCCCGCGGCCTCACCCCTCCTTCCCCGGATATCCTCCGCCCGTACACGCCGAGCGGGCGCAACAGGGAAATGTGCTTAAATGGACGAGACACGCGTCGTTTCCGGTTCCGGGATTGACATCCAAACCTCAGCGGGGGACAGTTCGCAACCAATGGCACACATCGTCGTGGTCGAAGATGAACGGGAACTGGCGCGCCTGATT
>JALZMD010000257.1 GCA_030858375.1 Chloroflexota bacterium | reverse complement strand
GTGCAGGTCAGGCTTGGCAACCGGATCGTGCTGGACAAGCTCTCCCTGCGGGTCCGGGCCGGTGAACTGGTGGCCGTGATGGGGAGGAACGGCTCGGGTAAGACGACCTTGCTTCGTGCCATCGCCGGCCTGCAACCGGTCGATGACGGAACGATGACCACGATCGGTGTGGATTTGCGGAGGGACGGCCCGGAATCCTTCGGTGGCAAGGTCGGGTACGTCCCTCAGCATGCGAGCACCCTGTTCTTCCATGAGCGCCTGGTGGACGAGTTACGGTTCACCGCCAGGGTTCGGGGCGTGGATGATGACTCTCATGACGTCCTGAAACGGTTCGGACTCGTCCAGCTGGCCCAATTGCATCCCCTGGATCTGAGCGGCGGGGAACGGGAACGCGCCGCCCTGGCCACCGTCATGATGGGCCGGCCACTGCTGTTGCTCATCGATGAGCCAACCCGTGGCATGGACGCGTGGCGGAAGGCCGAGCTTGCGGCACATCTCAGGGAGTTGCGTCAAGAAGGTATCGCGATCGTGATGGTGACCCACGACGTTGAGCTGGTCGCGACCAGCGCCTCGCGGGTCGTGATGCTGGGCAATGCCGGAGTTGTCGCGGACGGATCGCCGCGCGAGGTGCTGTCCGGTTCCCTGACCTACACCACCCAGATCAACAAGGTGTTCGGTGAGACGTGGCTAACGGTGGAAGACGTGATAGCCTCTCTGGCGGCCAATTGAATGCGGATGACGCAGGGGCGGACCAGAATCGAACATGAACGACTACTCGCCGGGGTGAATGTTGTCGATTCGGGAGCATGGCCACAGCGCAGCGTGGGAGCGGCCCGGATCGGCCCCTACCTGGTATGGCAGAAGTCGAATGATCTGGAAGGGACTGCCCGCGCAGTCCGGGTGCGGGCGGACGACAGATTTGACAAGTTCGGGGTGAGCCAGAATTGGAGTGTGGTCGAATCAGGTCCGACCCTACGAATTGCGGATGCCTGAACAGTTGCCGTTATCCCTCGTACCTCAGAATGACGATCAATTGGCATCCAGGTTGTCCAACCGGTATCGGTTTTCCGGGTCCCACAGCATCCAGCCCGACGTGCCCCAATCGTTCGCCGCCTGGATCTGGGCGCGAACCTGTTGCGAACCGTACGGTGTCATACCGTAGAGGTCGAAATCCTGAAGCCACGGACGAATCTGAAGCGCGTTTCCACCCAGGAGTTGCACGCCGCCCTCGATGCTGATGTCCACGATCTCGTACGGGAACTCGTTGGGATGTCCGGGCAGACCGAATTGTTCGTTTGAATAGTGTGACGGGTAGACCATCGGGCTCAGGTAATCGACGTGCTCGGCGAGCTGGACGAAGTTCTGCCCAATCCCAAGGTCATCGCTTACGACCATCGTAAACCCAAAGACATCGGCCGACTGTTTGGCGCCGGTCGGGAGCAACCGTTCACGGGATTGGGCGAGATAGCCTTCAATAGCGTTCTCTCGCCGAGACTGGGTGAACTCGACCCCGAAATCCATCGTCGAAAGATCACCATCGGTCGGAAACCGGATGTAGTCGTACTGGATTTCATCGAAACCGAGCGTGGCGGCTTCGACTGCCAGATCGATATTCGGTTCCCAGAGTTCATCGATGAAGGGGTTGACCCAGGCCACGCCATTGATATCGCGCCACGGCCCGCCGGTCGTCACATCGCGCACCGCCAGGTCCGGATAGGCCTCAGCGACTGTGCTGTCCTTGAACACGACATGCCGGGCGATAGTGTAGATGTCGTTGTCCTCGAATTTCTGGAGAAGCTCACCGATATCGTAGGCTGGCCGCACCGTTCCGGTCTCCTGGAAAAACGTGATGTCCGTTTCGTACCAGACCCATTCCTCCTTGATATCGATCACGACCGCGTTGGCATTAGTCGTGTTGATCACCTCGATCAGATTGTCGATCTGGGCCGGTGAGGAAGTGACCGTGGGGTTGAGGTACAGGGCGCGGATCGACTGCTGTTGCAGCTGGATTTCGTTGACCGCCGCGAGGCCGGCGA
>JALZMD010000195.1 GCA_030858375.1 Chloroflexota bacterium | reverse complement strand
GAGACGTTGCTTTACGTATCGTAGCATCCGGGCGCAAGGATCGTGAAATGGCGATTCGCTATGCTGCGTTGGCCGAGTTCCAACTGGCGCACTCGCTTTCACGTTTGCCAGCCGCGATCAACCGTATCCAGGCTGGCGTGCCCGCCCTGGCTGTGATGGGCATGGACACAGACCGTGACGCGACTGGGTCGACCGACGTGTTTGCCATTTCCATGGAATGGATCACTGGACCAACGCTCTTGCAGGGAGTTGATCGCGCCGCAAATGCTGGCAATGCTGAAGTCATCCGGGCTCTCGCGGGCGCGTTCGTCCAATGCTGGAATGACTTGCAACGGGTAGATTTCGTCCATGGAGATTACTCCGCCCAAAACTTGCTGGTTCGTTCCAATGGGCAACTAGCCTGCGTCGATCTTGACGGTGCCGCGTGGAACGAAGCCCCGTTTGGCCCAACCGGAGAGGGAACCCCAGGCTACAGGCATCCCACTCTGTATCGGGATGCCTCACTTCGGGATGCGTTTGCGGCGCTGGTGATCGTGACATCTCTTGCCGTCATTGCCGATGCGCCCGAGCTTCGCACACTGTACGGAGATCCGCCTTCGGCCATCGATGGGTCGCTCCTGTTCTCGGCCCGGGATCTCGCCGAACCCTCGATATCGCGCGCGTTTGCCAATGCCACCGAGCGTGCGACTCCTCCAACTCGTGCGCTGCTCGAAGGCTTGCAGAACGCAAGCACTGGCTATGCCGCAGACGTGTATGACGCCTGTGGGCTTCTTCCCCGGATGAAAATGCCCTCGCGCGCGATGTTCGAGGCAGCTTCCGCCGATTCTGGATGGGATACCGGGTGGGACATTGGTCCGGTCGTTGACCGTATGCGCGCGCACTATTCCGACACCTGGATCACTGGCGCACCCACCGCTGAAGATACGAATGCAGGGTCAATGAACGCCCCGGCCAGCGCGGCCGCTCCTCCTGAACCCGTGGATGGGGCCGTGTACGCGGCCTCAGCGACAGAAAACGTCACTGGGGATGACATAGCTGAATTGACCACTGCGCTACGCCGCAACGACGAAGCCGAAGTCGTTCGAATCTGGTCTCAAATTGGTCATGATCCACTGGCGCGCCTGCTTGCCGGGGACGTTGAACAGGTGATTGCGGCAGGATACGATCGCCGGGTGCTCTCGGAATCCAAGCGCAAGCGGGATTCGGCCGTCCTCGCCGTTTCAGCCGAAGCGCACGATCGACAGATTCCGCTTGGACCTCAGGCGCGGGTAGTGGTGCGCCAGGCCAATGAGCGGACCGCCGTCCGTGCGGAGCTAGCGGCTGCCCTGGCGAGGGGAGACCGCCTCAAACTGGCTGAACTGGCGGTTTCCGGCCAGCTCGTGGTACTTGGCGATGCCGATCGGCAATCGCTGCAACTAGTATTGCAGGCCATCGAGTGGCCGGCCCTGCAACGCGCGATCCAGACCGACGACGACGTCTTGATTGCGTCCGCATTCGATGACGAATTGTTCGAAGGATCCGGACTGCTCGACAGCGGCGTTACGGAACGGGTGACTCTGGCCCGCCGCCGCGTCCAGTGGCTTGGCGCCGCGCGAGCCGCCCTCGCCAAAAGGGATACCGCGCAACTGCGGGAACTCTTGATCGATCCGCCGGAGGGTGCGCCCGAGCGCCTGAGCAGCCCGGAACGACGCCGGATTCGCCGGGCGATCGAGCGCCGTCACGCCGTTGCCGAGTTGGAATCCGCGATCCAGGGCCACGACGAAGGGGCAATCATCGTTGCGCTGAACCGGGTCGAGCGCGTTGGCGCCCGAATTTCGGACCGGGCAACCTGGGCACGGGTCCAGCAAGTCGTTGAACGCGTCTCGATCATCGACGAGCTACTGTCGGCGGCGGAAGCCCAGCCGCTTGACCACGTGCGCATCGCCCAGCTGATCCCCGCATTGAAGGCACTCGGCCTTGAACGCGACCCGCGTCTTGGTGATGATCAACTGGTCGAGCGTCTTGAAGCGCACGTGATCAGGATGGCCCATGTGCGCCGGATCCGGGCAGCCATAGCTCGGGACAACGATCTGGCTATCGTGGTGGCAGCGGTTCCTGATCCCCGGAACGCACTCGACATGCTCTCCGAACCGGAGCGAGATCGCGTCGCCGCCGCGATCAAGGTCCAACGAAATGCCGAGCGCATCCGAACGTAGGAAGGGGGCGACGGATCACCGCTACTCTTGCTCCCTGAGGGTCAGGACGGTACCGCCACCGGTTGCTCCCACTGGCCTGATGCGGCACTTCGGGAGACGGCATCGAGCACGGCCTGGTTCTTGAACCCATCCTCGAATGATGGGGCGGGATTCACCCCGGTCCGGATGCCATCCAGCAAATCCTTCACGACGTGGACGTGAGTGTGCTCCCAGCCGATGATGTGACCGGCTGGCCACCACGCTCCGGTGTAGGGATGGACTCCCTCCGTGACGTTGATCGTCCGGAAACCTTGAAGGCCGGCTTCGTCTTCACGGAAGTACACCTCGAGCTCATTCAACCGTTCAAGGTTGAAGGCGATGCTTCCGAGTGAGCCGTTGATCTCGAAGCTGTTGTAGTTCCGGCGCCCGGCCGCCATCCGGGTTGCCTCGAACGTGCCCGTCGCCCCATTTTCGAACCGGGCGAGGAAGGTCGTCGAGTCGTCGACAGTGACCTCACCCATCTCGTCACCGGCTTTCCAGCTCAAGCCCGAGCCGCCGCTGATCCGGGCCTCAACTGGTCGCTGCTTGACAAAGGTGTCGAGCGTGCCGGTGACGCTCGTGACCGGCGCCACCAGGAATTGCGAAAGATCGAGGATGTGGGCGCCGATATCGCCCAGTGCGCCCGAGCCGGCGAACTCCTTCTTCAGGCGCCAGGCGAGGGGTACGGACTCGTCGACAAGCCAGTCCTGGAGATAGACGGCCCGCCAATGCCGGATCTCGCCGAGCCGGCCTCCCTCGATTAGGCGCTTTGCGAACTGAACGGACGGCACCCGCCGGTAGTTGAAGTTCACCATGTTGATCGTGCCGGCCTTGCGCGCCGCAAGCAACATCTCCTCGGCTTCCTGGAGGCTGTTTGCGAGCGGCTTCTCGCACAACACGTGTTTCCCGGCCTCCAGCGCCGCCATCACGACGTCCCGATGGGTGTAGCCCGGCGTTGAAACGTCGACCAGGCCAATGTCATCCCGTTTTACGAGATCGTGGTAATCCGTTTCGACGCTGTTCCAACCGAGTTGCGCGGCGGCGGCGGCTGTCGCGTCATGATCCCGGCCACAGATTGCCTGCATCACCGGCACCGGATCAACATCGAAATAGCGCGCTACCTGACGGTAGGCGTTTGAATGTGCCCGCCCCATGAACTTGTAGCCAACGAGCCCTACGCCAATCTCAGTCATTGATCATCTCCTGCCTGCGCACTGGGAAGTGTGAATGCGTTGCGATAGGGCAGGACACGACGTCGGCCCCGATGGAAATCCCCTACCATGGAATTACTGGTGTGAATTCTCGGCTTCACACCCACCAGGCTTCACCCGGTGTTTCCCTGATCACGGTTGATTGAAGGAACTCGACGGCTTTGGTAAAACCTTCGTTCGTGCTCATCAGCGAGTCTTCGTGCTCGATCGACAACGCCCCGTCATATCCCGCCAGGCGCAATTCGGACACCAGCGAGCGCCAGAACTCCGGACCATGACCGTATCCGACGGTCCGGAAAATCCACGACCGGTTGACCTCATCGGTGTATTGCTTGGTATCAAGCACGCCGTTGCGCCGGATGTTTGGCTGATCCAGCCAGGTATCCTTCATGTGGACATGGAAGATCGCGTCCTTGAGTTCGCGGACGCAGACGAGCGGATCCATTCCCTGCCAGAAAAGGTGGGAGGGATCGAAGTTGACACCGATCGCATCGCCCCCGATCTCGCGCAATTTCCAGAATGATTCGGTGTGATAACCAAGGAATCCGGGATGCAATTCGATGGCCACGCGCACCCCATTGTCGGCCGCGAATTTGCCCGCCTCGGACCAGTAGGGTGTTGCCACTTCATCCCACTGCCACCTAAGTACTTCGGCGAAGTCCGTTGGCCACGGGCAGGTCACCCAGTTCGGGTATTTTGCGTTCTCGTGATCGCCTGGGCAACCGGAAAAGGTAATGACGTTCTGGACGCCAAGCTGGCTCGCGAGACGAACCGTTTTGCGAAATGAATCGTCGTCCGCCTGGGCGGCCGCCTTGTTGGGGTGCAGCGGGTTGCCGTGACACGAGAGGGCGCTGATTTCCATGCCGCGATTCGTAATCAGGTTGAGGTAGTCCTTCTGGGCCGCCGCATTATCGACCAGGTTGTCGAGGTCGCAGTGGCTGTTTCCGGGAGCCCCGCCCGTGCCGATTTCGATCGCCTCGACTCCAGCATCCCTGAGGTAGTCCAGCGCTTCCTCGAATGGCCGCTGGGCAAACAGTACGGTAAATACACCGATCTTCATGGTGATGTTCTCCCTGATGAACACATGGTAGTCATGGTCGGCATCATACCGACTGCGTAGCCTGGCGGCAACCGTCCGCAACGAGTGCCAGCGACCGCTCTGCTAAAGTACAAACTGTACGCACATGCGTGACGGCATCAAGTGACGGCCGCGCCCACGTTCAATTGCATAGCCAGGCAACCATGCTCTTACCCACGATCGACCGCTTGACATGACGAATACTGAAACGGTGACTTCCGCTTCAAACCCGGTCGTGATCGGTGGCCGCTACGAGGTCTTTCTCGACCAGCCGCTTGGTTCCGGCGGGCTGGCGCGCGTCTATCGCGGACGCGATATGCGTGCCCGTCGCGAAGTAGCGATCAAAACGCTTCGGGACGAGTTCCAACATGATCCGGAGTCTCGACGCCGCTTTCGGCAGGAAGCGCGGATGATGGCTTTTGCGTCCCACCCAGGTCTCGTCACGATTTACGACTTGCTGGAACAGCCCCACGATTCCTGGATCGTCATGGAACTGGTTCCGGGCCAAAACCTGAAACAGGTGATCGAGCGTGAAGGATCGGTTTCACCGCCGGCGGTGGTTCGAATCCTCGAGCAGGTTGCGTCGGCACTCGGCCACCTGCATGAACGGGCCATTGTGCATCTCGACATAAAGCCGCAAAATCTCATCCGCAATACCGATGGCTCAATCAAGCTCATCGATTTTGGATTGGCACAATCCATGGCCCCGCGCCAAGATACGGTTGGCGGTTCTGCCTTTGGTACGGCCGCTTATCTCGCCCCCGAGCAGGGGAGCGGCGAAGCCGTTGACCAGCGAACTGATGTCTACGCGTTGGGCTGTGTTGCCTACGAGTTGCTGACCGGGCGGGCGCCCTTCGACGTACCGGAAGGTCCAGACCAGAAACGGCTCCTCATCGAGGAGCATCTCGAATCCGAGCCGGTGCCCCCGTCAAGGGCCCGGCCAGATCTGGAGTTACCAGACTGGGTCGACGACGTCGTAGGCCGGGCCCTCGAAAAGGATCCCCGGCATCGCTACCCAACAGTCGTGGATTTCGCTGAAGCGGCCCGCGATGGCCTGGAGCGGGGCGCCGGTGTGGAAAGCTATCACACGCTGGTGCTCCCCAGTCGAACCCGGACCGAGCATCGAATTCGATGGAGCCGGCCGGACCGGAGCCATCCTCCCGTCATTTCAGCGGATCGGCTACCAGTGGAACCGCTGGAGCGGGGACCATCCGTCGCCCGTCGGCTGTGGAAGCGGGGTGGCAAGGTTGCCCGGCATACCCGGTCGTTCCGGGGGAGCATTTGGCGCCTGGCAATGATCTTCGCACTAGGGAACCTGATCCTGGGATCGGTAATCCTCGTCCGGGGAGGGCCGGAATCGTTGGTCGAGCGGTTCCTGTCCGTCGTTCCGGGTGCCACGACGGAGGTTTTCGTCGATAGCCTGAACCTGCGTACGGGACCCGGTGCGGAAAACGCGGTGATTGTAGTCCTCTCCGTTGGAGAGGACGTTGAAGTGACTGGGTTGTCGGAGACCGATGAGCAGGGCCGATGGTGGCCGGTCAATGTCGACCTCGATGGTACAAGCTATGAAGGCTGGGTCTGGTCGGAGGGACTCCAGCCTAACGAATGGACCGGGCGGATGTCATTCATGCAGGGGATCGTCGAAGGCGGACAGGACATTCGTGACGGCGTCGCCGACGGGATTGATACAGTGACTGGCCTGTGGCCAATGTAGGGAACTGATCGCCATTTAGTCCCACAGAGCCTTCGGCTTGAGCGGCGCGTAATCGCAATTTCGATCCATGGCACAGAATTGCAACATTATGCTGTTGGTTCGCAACAATTTGGTCTCTGGCACGCCATAATTCTCCGGCACAATGAATCATGTACCGTCGATCGGGCGAGTGCTCGCCCGTCCCTCAACGAGGAGGTCACATGTTCACCATTGTCACTATCGCGCTTGTTTTCCTTTTCGGATTGTTGTTCGCGTCCATGGCAATCGTGCCGGTTCTGATCGAATCCGAACCGGCCAGGTCCGGCGCCAGATCTCGAGCCAGCTCGGTCCTGGTTAAGCAACCGGCGAACCCGGCGAGTGAACCTGAACTTCCTCGGGCGGCATAACCTGATTTCATCGGGGTCAGGGCATGACCGTCAGATCTCTGCAGTCCAGATACCCGGACTCCAAACCGCGCGACGATCGATCAGCCTATCACAGGGAGGACTCATTGGCCCATATTCTTGTGGTTGAGGATGAACAGGAACTCGCCGCTCTTGTCCGGCGTGATCTCGAATCGGTCGGGCACCGGGTCACTCCCGCCGGTGACGGACCCTCGGCCGTTGAGTTGGCCCTGGCGCTTCGTCCGGATATTGTCGTCCTCGATATCATGCTTCCGGGATTTGACGGCATCGAAGTCACGCGCCGGATCCGGGCCGTCACGTCCGTGCCGATCCTCATGCTGACCGCTCGGGCCACCGAGCTGGACAAGGTGCTCGGCCTGGAACTTGGCGCCGATGATTACCTGACCAAACCGTTTTCGATGCGGGAGTTGCGGGCCCGGGTCGGCGCCATTCTCCGGCGCTCCGAGATGGTCCGGGAGCAATCCCGGCCCCGTCAAATCAACGAGGTGATCTCGTTTCCGGAGCTGACGATCGATACGGCGGCCCATGAGGTCAATAGCCGTGGTGAGCGGGTTGTGCTCACTGCCACCGAGTTCTCGCTCCTGAAGTTGCTCGCTGCCAATCAGGGTCGCGTCTTCAGCCGCGAATTCCTGCTCGAAGAAGTCTGGGGCAACGATGCGGTCGTGTTCGACCGTACCATCGACAGCCACATCCAGCGCCTTCGCAAGAAACTCGGCGGTCCAGATTCACCAGGCGACTTCATCGAAACGGTCTGGGGTGTCGGCTATCGCTTCAGCGCCAGATCCGGTGGGAGCGCGCCATGATCGATGGTCGGCCTGGCCCTGAAACGGTATCCGGAAACGTTCGGGCGCGCGCGCAGAACTCGATCTGGCCACGCCTGACGGTTTCTCGACTTGTCGTCGCAATCGCCATTGCGCTGATTTTCGCGGCTGCCGGCCTGCTCCTGCTCGTTGCGCTGGTGCGCCTTATAGGCGGATACACACCTTCCGGCATAATCCAGTTCGCCCCCGGGTTTCTCGGCATCACCGCCATCGGGCTGGTCCTGGTCGGGCTTGTCGCCCTCTGCGGCATCGTTGTCGCCCCATTCCTCAGCCGGTTGGTCGCCGATCGCAGGTCCATCCGGGCCCGGCTGACGGTGTCTCATTTGGTGGCCGTGACCGCGAGTACTTTTGTCTACGCCATTGGCGGGTTCCTGCTGCTGATCGCCGTGCTCTATCTCTCGGGATACACGCCGGTCGGCATGGTCCAGCTCATTCCCCAGTTCCTGGGTGTCACCATCTTCGTGCTGGTTCAGATCGCGCTCATCACCCTGTGTGGCATCGTTGTGGCACGCATCGTCAGCCAGGTCGTGTCCAGACGCATGCTGCTGCAGATTGTTGAGCTTGAGGAAGGTTCAAATGCAATCGCCTCCGGGCAACTGAACCGGCACGTCGCTGTGTTGACCGATGACGAGCTTGGCCGGCTCGCCGAGCGGTTCAACGGCCTTACCTCACGGCTCAGCGCCGCTGACCAACAGCGCCGGGCGTTCGTTGCCGACATCTCCCACGATCTGCGAACCCCAATTGCGGTCATCCACGGGCACCTCGATGCACAGCGGGACGCGGATGGAGCCGATGACATCCCGCCGGCGGTGTCGTTCGCCGCGATCGAACATGCAACCGCCACGCTCTCACGCCTGATCGAGGACCTGTTCACGCTCTCCCGGCTCGAAGAAGGGGTGATACCGGTTTCCGCCGTGCCCGTCGACCTGGCGACGCTGGCTAACGAGGCTGTCGATGGTGTGCGTACGTACGCGCTTAACACGGCCCGGGTGAGCGTAAATGTCCAGATCGACGAAGCATTGCCTCACATACTGGGCGATCCAACCCGCGTCACCCAAATCATCAGTAATCTTTTGCACAATGCCGTCCGGCATACCCCGGCAGGCGGTCTGGTCGTCCTCCAGGCCCGAAGCGAAAGTCCTGCCCCCTGGGTCGAAGTCACCGTGCGTGATACTGGAGTCGGCATTCCGCCGGACGTTTTAGACAAGATCTTCGATCGGTACTACCAGGGTATATCGATCGGCGAGAAGGGCGGGGCCGGCATCGGCCTGAGCATCGTCAAGCAGCTTGTCGAGATGCAGGGAGGTACGGTGTGGGCCGACTCCACAGTCGGCGAGGGCACCGCTGTCACGTTTCGCCTGCCGATCGCAACCTGAATCGGTCCGACAGCTCAACGTTCTATTGGTTGCCCGTCCATGACGCCTCTGGGAGCGAACACGCCGGCCAGATCACGGAACTGGGGTAGATGCAGCAGGGTCTGGTCCAGATCTGGTGGCTCCGTAACGTCCTCCGCCTCAAGGTGCCATGTCCTCGGGTGAGGGATGTAGATGGCATTGATCCCCGCCCTGATCGCGGGGTTGATGTCGGACCGGGGCGAGTTACCGATCATCCACGTCTGGCGCGGGTCCAGCCCGAGCGAGTCCACGATCGATCGATACGTTTGGTCGTCCTTCTCGTCCACGATCACCACCGCGTCGAAGTGATGCTCGATGCCCGAATGTTCAACCTTGGCCCGTTGTTCCTCGAGGTGTCCCTTGGTGACAATCAGCAGGTCGTGATGCGGTCGCAGTACGTCGATCGTCTTCATGACACCCTCCAGGAGCTCGAACTCCTGGTCGAGGATCCTGAGACCCATCCCTTCGACCGTTTCCAAATCCGGATCGTCGTCGGCCACTCCCCCGACGCGCTGGTACGTTGCCCGCAGGCTATGGGCGAACGAACGGGCGCCGTACCCGTGGGCGCCGCGATTCGCGATTTGGAACTCATCCATCACCGCCTGGATTTCCGCGGTCGAGAGATGCTCGTGATTGAGGAATGACACGAACTCGGAGAACGCTCGCTCGAAGTAAATGTTGTTTTCCCACAGCGTGTCATCGGCATCGATCAGCAAGTGTTGCCTGGTGCCGTTCGCCGCACGATCCAGATCCCCGCCCGGGGTGAAACCTGTTTCGGTGCTCATCCCTGGCGAACTCGTTCGATTGCCGGCGCAAGCCACTCCACGGACCGCGGCGTGATTGGGTCAAGGACAATCTGGATATGGCTGATGCCTGCGGCTTGAAACGCCAGTAACTGCCTGGCCACCTCGTCCGGCGTGCCGCGTATCCCAGGGGCATGGCGTTCCCGTGGCGCACCCGACGAGCGGATCGAACCGCCAGGCGCCGTGACGAGCACCGCCGCCGTCCGCCCTACCTCGTCTGGATCCCGCCCCATGTCGGCGCACAAGGTGTTGAGCCTCGTGAGATGAGGCGCCAGGCCCTCAACGGAATTGCCGAAATCGGCGTACCAGATGTTCCACAGGTCGATGTGGGGGAGCGTTAGTCGCAGCATCTTCTCGCCGGTCGAACCGACCATGATCGGCATCCTGCCAGCCCGTGGACCTCTGGGCACGATGAGGCACTCCCGCGCCGAGTAGAACTCACCCTCGAAGTCGACCGCGCCAGTTCGAACCAGTGAGTGGATGATCTCGAACGCTTCCGCAAAGCGGGCGAATCGGCGGTCGTAAGCAAAGCCGAAGGTGTCGTACTCGCTCCGGTTCCAGCCCGCGCCGATGCCGAGGGTGAACCGCCCATTACTGATCTCGTCGATTGTCTCCGCGATTTTCGCCGTCAGCGCCGGATTTCGGAATGACGTCGAAAGCACCAGGGGACCGAGCTCGATCGTGCGTGTGGAAGCGGCCAGCGCCGAAAGCATCGTCAGGCATTCCCATGGGCCGCGAGGTGGCTCATCAGGATAGGTGTAGAGCAGATGGTCGCCAACCCACAGTGAATCGAGCCCGATCGCCTCGGCCAACTGCGCCATCTCGAGGTGCTGCGTCCAGGACGCAACATATTCCACCTCTGGGAGTTGCAAGCCGAGCTTGAGACGATTCGCCTCCATGGTCTTCTCCAATCCTGGTCGAATACGCCACTTGATTTCGGCAACGCCGCGCGCTTTCTGGCATCGATTGGGATTCTAGCCGACCCTTCTCGGGCCTGCCTCGCGTGCGTCCGCACTCCTGCCCAAATGGGCGAGGCTTGGGACTTAGTGTCATGTTGACAATTACTCGGCCTGCCCATACCATTCGCTCAGGAATAGACGGGCCACCAGGTCCAACAGGCGTGGGTAACTTCCGCGCGGGGAGACCGCACTGCATGCTGGTCAAGGGACGCAACGGACGCAAGGGCCAGGGCAACAGCACGACGCTGTGGCCGAGCGCCGATTCGAATCTATCAGGCACCGCCACCCTGGAACGCACCGAGAAGCCGACTATCTGGTTGGTCGATCCGCAGATGGAAGCGGCGACCTGTGTTCCCGAGGAGGGCACAGGCGCCTACGACCAGCTCAAGGCCTATGGCGTGGGCCCGCTTCGCCAGGAGCGTATCGACCGCGAATACTTTAAGATGCCGACTGAGGAGCGCGACGCCAGGATTTGGGAGCTTCGCCATCAACTCGGGAGCCGCCTGACCATTCTCGGACACCACTATCAGCGCGACGAAGTCATTCAGTTCGCCGATTTCCAGGGTGATTCGTACAAGCTCTCCCAGGAAGCGGCTGCCCAATCCGAAGCGGAATTCACAATGTTCTGCGGCGTCCACTTCATGGCCGAGAGTGCCGACATCCTCGGCGCCGACGACACGCACGTTATCCTTCCCAACCTTGAAGCCGGGTGCTCGATGGCCGACATGGCCAAGCCCGAGGATGTCGAGGCTGCCTGGAATACCCTGCATGAGCTGGGGATAACCGGTATCGTGCCGGTCACCTACATGAACTCGGCCGCCTCCCTCAAAGCCTTCTGTGGCCGCAATGGTGGCATTGTCTGCACCTCCTCCAACGCACCTCGCGTCTACGATTGGGCGTTCGAACGCGGCGAGCGGCTCTTCTTCTTCCCGGATGAGCACCTGGGCCGCAACACTGGTGTCCGAAAGGACATTTCGCTCGACCAGATGGTGGTGTGGGACCCTTTCCAGCCACTGGGCGGCAACACCGAAGAGCAGCTTCGAAACGCAAAGGTCTTCCTGTGGAAGGGCTACTGCTCGGTTCACGCCCGGTTTTCTGTGGGTCAGATTGACAAGGCCCGCCAGGATTATCCAGATGTGAACGTGGTAGTTCATCCGGAATGCCCGCTCCAAGTTGTCCAAGCATCTGATTTCGATGGGTCGACCGAATACATCATCGATGTAATCACGGCGGCGCCTGATGGCACGACATGGGCCGTCGGAACCGAGGTCAACCTCGTACGGCGGCTCCAGGCGCGGATGCCGGGCAAGACGATCTTCTGTCTCGACCCAGTGATTTGCCCCTGTTCGACGATGTACCGGATCCATCCCGCGTATATGCTCTGGGTGCTCGAACACCTTGTCCGTGGCGAGGTTGTCAACGAGATCACGGTCGATCCGGTCATTGCCGATCAGGCCCGAATCGCCCTCGACCGCATGCTGTCGGTGCCCTAGTGGACACATGGGAAACCTGATGACGCTGATTGAAGCAGGAGCAGACGCTCCCGATTTCACGCTCATGAACGACGAAGGCGCCAATTTTCACCTGGCCGATCTGCGGGGCTTCGTTCGCGCCATGTTGATCTTCTATCCCAAGGACTTCACACCCGGCTGCACCGACCAGTTGATCCAGGTCCGGAAGAATCTCGAACACCTGCGCGGAGCCGGTATCGAGCCGATTGGTGTCAATCCGGATGATGCGGAGAGCCACAGGGCGTTCCGTAAGGAATACGGTCTCACCTTCGACCTGCTGGTCGATGAAGAGGCCCGGGTCGCGAACCTCTACGGAGCGATCAAGCCGGGCGGCGAAGGGATCCAGCGTTCCGTCGTCATCGTCGGCAAGGATGGCAAAATCATCTTCGCCGAGCACGGAGCTCCGCCGTGGCAGCGGATCCTCAGCGTCATGCGCAAGACCGAAGATGTTGACGCCCCCGCATCCTGAACCAGCGCGTGGAGCCAAACCAAACATGGTAGTGGCCGCCTTTGTGGCGGCCATCCCGCTACGTTGGCCGCCACAAGGGCGGTCACCATCAAGGATGTCTAGCCCCAGTCCGACTCTTGACTATGCTTCCCGATTGCCTGGATCGAGCCAGTACAGGGGAACGTCGAAGTAACTGCAAATCGTCACCTCATCCTGCCGGCTCAGCGGGGCGAGCGTATCGAAGCGGGGTGCCGCGCGCAGCTCCTCTCGCGTAGTGTCGATCCTGACTTGCCAGCCGGTCGTGTCGGCGAGGATCGCTGGCAAAGCCACCCGGCTTTTGCCCAAGCCCAGCACTCCACCGAAGCTCATCAGAACGTACCGGATGATGATGTTGCGTCGATCGGCCGCCGATTGCGATACGCTTTCGCCCTCGGGCATCAACCGGTTTTCGAAAAGCACATCCACGATGATGCCAAGCGATTCGCCGCTGGTCGAAATCGCCTGGCGGCCCCGCAGGTCGATCGAGTGATTTCGCCATCCCCCATCGCTCGTCAACCGGCGCAACGGGGCGATCGCATCGGCAATCACGACCGAACCACCGCCATCCGGTCCCGTGACGAGGAGTCGGGTTGCGGTTCGATGGATCGAGGTTTCCGTCCGCGCCAGTTCCACGTGGACCGCGTCGAAGGCCGCGAACGTCTTGTGGGCCGCCCGCAGCTTGTCCGCCTTGCCGGAGGTTACGGCGATCAGCGGCGACCCCGCCACAACCCGCTCTTCCAGATAGTGGGATTCGTCCTGGCTGAATCCAAACGCCGAAAGCGCCCGGCTCAGTTGGCGACTGGAATCGTCAGTGCCGATCACGGCGGCCTCTCCGTTGGTCGATGCCGGGCGGGCATCCTTGATTGTTGCCAGCACCGCCCCGATCGGACCCGCTACCAGGTAGCTCGCCCGGTCCGGGAGGATCAGCGAGGCGAGGCCTTGGAGCCAGCTCCCGACCGCATCCAGCGCCGAGGAAGCGATGACGCGTGAAAGCACCGTTTGATACTGGACGGTCGGATCGGGATCAAGGACGCGTTCCCGGAGGATGACTGATATCCCTTCCGATGGTTGATCACTTTTGCGGAGGGATGTCAGTGCGTGCTCGGCGTCGATGATATCGTCGAAGAGCGCGATGATCGTCCGCAGGAACTCGGTCGAGTCCTCAACACTGTCCCTGGTTCCGGCGAGTACGCCCCCCCCTGATCGAACGGAGAGGCTCATGTCGGTGGTAACCCTGACTCCGGAGAAACATCACGCCTTGGGGCTGGTTTGACTGTCGATGGCTTGATGCCCCGCCTGATCCGCGACAATGAACTGTCCGACGGTGCGAATGGTGACCCAAACTGTGCCGGCGAAAGTGGCGCGATATCCATCGTGCTCAGCTCGGTCGCCAGGCGGTCGTCACGTCCGCGCAGCAGGTTGCTCACCAGGACCTGGCAGGCAGCGCCGATCGGTATGGCCAGCAGGGATCCAATCGGGCCCGCCAGGGCGTTTCCAATGAGCACGGCCAACACAACGGTCAGCGGGCTCATGCCAACCGCGTTCTTCATGATTCGGGGCACCAGCACGGCACCCTCCAGTTGCTGGAGAATGACCACGAAGAGGATCACCCAAAGGGCTTTCTCGGGAGAGTCGGCCAGCGCGAACAGGGTCGCCGTGCCGCCACCGATGAACGGGCCGATAAATGGAATCGCTTCCGTTATTCCCGCCCAGATCGCCAGTGCCAGCCAGAACCGGAGGTCGATGAACCAGTAGGCGACCCCCGAGCAGACGCCGATGATGATCATCAGGAGGAGTTGCCCGCGGGTCCAGCCACCGATCCGGAACTCGATCTCGTCCCAGGTCTCGTGGGCGCGCGCCCGGTGCCGTAGCGGAAAGAGGCTCAGGATCACGCGCTTGATCGTGGCTTTTTCCGTCATCCAGTAGAACGCGACGATCAGCAGGGACACGATCGTGAACAGGATGCCAATCGCGGACGTGGCGGCCCCAACCGCCTGGTCCTGTCCGATCTCTGGTGAATTGCGGATCCGGACGTAGGTGTTCTGGATCCGCCAGAGGGTTTGGTACCCTGTTTGGCGCAGGAACGCATTGTCACTGTCCAAAGCCTGCTGGCGCAGATTGTCGAACATGTCGGGTATTGCCGCATCGAGCGACGAGAACTGTCGAACCAGGAGCGGCACCAGCAGGTAGAGCCCTCCGAAGATAACGGTCAAGAGGGCGGCATAGACTACCAGAATTGCCTGGCCCCGCTTCAGGCCCGCCCGGCGCAAGCGAAACACGAGCGGCTCGATCGCCGCCGCGAACACGATGCCCAGCATCATGACGAAAATGATCGATCGAATCTGGACGACCATCCAGGCCAGCGCCACCACGGCCAGCACAGCCAGCGTGTAAAGGAT
>JALZMD010000187.1 GCA_030858375.1 Chloroflexota bacterium | reverse complement strand
GGTCGATTGGGATTGGGTCAAGGACCAGGTTTGGCGCCGCGCTGGCGAGAAGCCCGTAGAGGCCGACTTCGAAGACGGTGGCCGGGGCGGGGGCCTTGAACCAGACGGGGCCGTGGGCGGTGGGGATTTTGAACACGGTGCCCCAGGGACGGAGGCGGATTTGCTCGGGCTCGCCGGTGCGGTGGAGGCCGGCGAGCGTCAGGTGGTCGTCCACTCAAGTGAGTACGGATTCGCGCCAGACATCCGATGCCCATATATCGATGAGTGATTGCTGGGCATCGGCCATTTCGCGCATTCCCATTGCCTGAACGAGCGGTAGCCACGCGGGCGAACCAAGGTCCGCAACCGTACATCACATCGTTGCGGTAGAGGGCACAAGAACCTCAGGACGAACGTTGGAACGAGGCGAAGCTTCGAGGAGTTCGAGGAGATAGAGCCGAAAGATTTCGCGCAGGCTCGAAATGACAATGCGGTGTCCGAGGCAATGCGACGGCAGAGTGAATTCGGAAGGCGGGGTTGGGAGCGGGCGGACACAAGGTCCGCAACCGTACAAGGGGTGACCTTGGGCTGGCACTGAAGATGAGGTTGGTGAGGTCTGGATCAGGAGGACACGCAGGCTCGCTGCGCGGCCTCCCCTACCGTAACTGCCTATTGGCTCTCGTCGAGGTTCCAGTTCCAAATGTTCCAGAAGTACTCGACGAAGGTGTCCTCGAAGGCGATGTTCTCCATTCGCAGGCGGTTGTTGATGGCGGTGTAAAAGCTGCGGATCGCGATCGGGACCATGGCGACATCGTTGATGAGGGTGTCATTGAGCCCGATGATCAGTTCGGCCGCTTCCTCGCGCGATGTGGTGGCGAGCAGTTGTTCGTAGAGTTCATCGTACTCGGCACTCTGGTAACGGATCACGTTCGGCTGCTGCCAGCCATTCTCGGCCTGGGCGATGTTCCGGCCGTTCTCGCCGGCGTACCAGTTGGCGGCCCACACAACCGGGATCGACGATGCGCCACCGGTCGACCACATCGCGATGTCCCAGTAGAAGTGGTTCAGGTTCTGGTCGTTGCCGGCGGTAGCGTCGAAAAAGATCGTGCTGTCAACTTGCTCGAGCTCGATCCGGAAGCCGAGCGATTCCAGATCCTGCTGGACTACGGCCTGTGTCTTTTGGCGAACCTGGTTGACCGATGTGGCGTAGGTGAGCGCGAGTTCGACGCCGTCCTTCGCGCGGACATCGCCATCAAGCGTCCAGCCCGCCTCGTCAAGGATCTGGGCGGCGGATTCGAGGTTGTACTCCCACGACGTGTTCGGGGATTCGAAGTAGTCGAGTCCGGTGAACTGGTTCGCGGTGGCCAGTTCGCCATCGCCGTAGAACTCGCTGGCGATCAGGTCGCGCTGGATCGCGAGGTTGAGCGCCTGGCGGACGGCAAGGTCGGAGAGGATCGGATGCGGCGTGTCCTTCTCCGAGCGCTGGCCGTCCACTTCCTGGTTGGGATCCGAGAAGTTGATGTAGATGGACTCGAGGGTCGTGCCTTCGGTCTGGATGATCTGGCCAGCGTCGCCATTTTCACGCAGTTCGTTGATGATCTCCGGCTCGGCCTGGACGTTCCAGGCAAAGTCGAAGTCATTCGTTTGCACGACCGAGCGGCCGGCCGAAACGGCATCGCCCCCACCCTTGAAGAGGACGGTTGCGAAGTAGGGCTTGTTCGGTTCACGGAAGCTCTCGTTGATTGAGAACGTCACCTGGTCGTTCGGGGTGAAGGTATCGACCTTCCATGGTCCGGTCCCAATCGGGGCCAGGCCGAACTGGTCGTTGCGGTTGGCGGGATCGTTGCCGAAGACGTGGGCCGGGTAGATGATGCCGGCGAGCGAGCCGACGAATGGCTCGAACCAGTTGACCACCGGCGTCTTGTAGGTCATGAGCGCGCTCAGGTCGTCGATGGCCTCGACCGAGGCGAGGGTGTTCCAGAGCTCGAAGCTGGTTGAGGCATTGTCCGGGTTCGTCACCCACTGCCAGGTGAAGACGATGTCGTTGGCGGTGACGGGTTCACCATCGCTCCAGACGAGCCCCTCCTTGAGGCGAAGCGTGACGGTGCTGAGATCCTCAGCCAGCAAGCCGTTTTCCACGCTGGGGACTTCATCAAGAAGGACCGCGCCCAACTGTTCGCCGGGGAAGTAGGTGAGCAGCGGTTCGATGACGAGGCTGGACGCCGAAGAATCGCCGTTCTGGTGCGGTGAGAGCAGGCTCGGGGCCTGCCACCAGATGATGCGGAGCTGGTCACCCTGACCGCGGGTCTGCTCCTCGGTGCCAAGGGCAGGGCGTTCAAGGGCGGTCGCGGGCGTGCCCGCCGGGGTGCCCTGGGCGAGCCCGGTGGCGCCGTTGGCGAGCACACCGGCGGCGCTGGCGCTGATGCCGAGCAGGCCGGCGCTGGTCATGAAGCGGCGGCGGTCGATCTGGCCGCTACGGAACTGGTCGAGCAGGTTGGTGAAGGGAGCGATGTTCGATGGCTGCGCCATGGTGGCGTACTCCTGGACCCTTGGACGCTTACGCACATCGCATAGAGAGATGACGAGAGACGCCGCACGAAAAAGCGGCCGTATCCAGCGATCGAAGCCGATCGTCATTGGCAGGCCGCTGCCTAATGGTTTCCATTATATAGTGGCTATCAAAAGTATTCAACGCGCAAGGGACCAGGTGGGGATGTTTGCTCAGCCGCCGAATGCGGAGCGGATGTCGGTGTGGCTGAAGTCGTCGCCGACGAAGAGGAGGGGTTCGTTGCGGTCCCGGGCGAGGGCGTAGGCGAAGCAATCGCCAAAGTTGAGCCGGGCGGGGTGACCGCTGCCCTTGCCGTACCGGCGATGTGCGATTCGGGCGAGCTTTGCCTGAACCTCGGTGACAGGTTCAATGGCGATGCGTTGATCTACGAGAAAGTTCTCGAACTCTAGGGAAAATCTTTGAGGTCTCGTGTTGTCTGCGACAATTGAAGCTTCAAGATAGCTAGCAGCAGACATTGCCATATGGGATGCAGCTCCGATGGCATTGAGGCAGCGGGTGCTTTCGGTTTCAGCCTTCAAAATGGCGATGATGGCTGATGAATCAATGATCATTTGGGCAATCCGAGTTCATCGTCATAAAGATCCGCAAACGGATCTCGGGCAAGCCAGTCTGGGTCGGCGGCGGCCCTTAGTTCCTGGCCGACTTTGAGCCAGTGATCTACACGAGACTGGTTGGTTCGCGGTTTACGATCGCGCTCCAGCTTCTCGCGCACAGCGTCGGTGACAGCTGCTGTCATGCTTTCCCCATGCAGGTCGGCTAGCTCTTTCACGAGTTTGTACGTCTCTTCGTTCTTGATATTCAGCGCAGGCATCGAGTCACCATGCTTTCATGATGGAGTTGCCAGTGTGATCACTTCGGCAGCCCCGTCTCGTCATCGTAGAGTTCTGCCGTAAGGTCACGTGCGAGCCAGTCTGGGTCGGCTGTCGCTCTCACTTTCCGGCCCAGCCGGAGGAGATGCTCAATCCGGGCGCGGTCAATCTCGGGACGGCGTTCGCGCTCGGGTTTCTCACGTACGGCTTCGATCACGACGGCGGTCATGCTCTTCTGTTCTAGGCCAGCAAGTTCCTTGATGAGCCGGTACGCTTCCTGGTTCTTGATGCTCACAGACGGCCTTCGATCCACCTTTCTACCATACTTTTCCACCATTCTACCATCAACTAGCCTTGGAGCATAGAAGTGTCGAGGTCGAGAACCGGCGGTCAACCCCGATGCACGAGAATTGCCTGCTCTGCGCTACGCGGGCGAGAACAAGCCGCCAACGTGCGTCCAACAGTGGATGCCAGGCCGGTTTGGCGGCGGAACAGGAAGATTTCTCGCAGGCTCCAGTTGACAGCCGGCCGGCAAGGACGCCGCACGTGGAGATATGCTGCCAGACTCGGCCTGGGTTATACGGAATCCGGGTAGACCGTGCGTTAACCGTTAGGGCCACGAAACGACCCAGGGGTAGGGGCGATCCTCCGTCATCGCCCGAAGCTTCGGGATAGCCGAGTCCGGGTCAACACGGAGGCTGACCCCCACGAAATCGACCCGTTCACGCAGGATGTATCCTGATTCTGTATTAGGGCATTTCGTCGGTTTGGCGCGGCGCGCTGGTGGGGATGCCGGCCAGGAGGTCGACCGAGAGCGCGGTGAAGAGAGCACCCAGGATAAGCCAGGCACCAGCGGGCCAATACGCCCACCAGTCAGAGTTGTCTGTTATGTCGATGATGAGGAGTCCAAGGGTGAGCACTCCTCCCCCACCGAGCCAAACACCGAGCGGCACGTGCCGCATTCTCAGGGAAACGATGGCGGCGGCGGCAATCATCGAGAACGCCCAAATCGGCCAGATCGCCCAGAGCGAGTCTCGATCGGTGAGCAGGTTGAGGATGAGCATGAGGGCGGCGGCGAGTCCGAAGACGATGGCGGTGATGCGGATGGCGGTGGGTGATTTCATGGTGAGATCCGTGTCAGTGGCGTGCCGCATCGATGTCATCTCCCATTGTAGGGAGGTGCGAACGCAGTGTCATGGGGGATAGCGGGAAACCCATGGCAGGGTCGGGTGCATGGCCCTTTGGGGGGCCGCTTCGCCGGTCGCGGTCGGTACCATGGGCGTATCGATATCCATTGATGCACGACTGATGCACGACGCACCGCCGTTTCGACGAGGAGGTTCTACTCATGGTCCAGCTTGGTTACACACTGTCGAGCGAAGAGTTCCGCCCAAACGAGATCGTTGCCCACGCCCGCCTGGCCGAGGAAACGGGGTTCACCTTCGCCGGCATTTCCGACCACTTCCATCCGTGGGTCGACGCCCAGAAGCACAGCCCGTTCGTCTGGGCCACGCTGGGCGGGATTGCCCAATCCACCGAGCGTCTCGAAATCCTGACCGGCGTGACGTGCCCACTGATCCGGATCCACCCGGCAATCATCGCCCAGGCGGCGGCGACCGTGGCCGACATGCTGCAGGGCCGGTTCATCCTCGGGCTCGGCACGGGTGAATACCTCAACGAGCACGTCACCGGCGCGCAGTGGCCGCCGATTTCGAAGCGGCAGGCGATGCTGGTCGAAGCGATCGGGATCATGCGCGAACTGTGGCAGGGCGAGTACACCACCCACTACGGCCAGCACTACACGGTCGAGAATGCCAGGCTCTACACCCTCCCGGAGACGCTTCCTCCCATCTACGTCGCGGCGGCGGGGCCGGAGTCAGCGGAGCTGGCGGGGAAGCATGGCGAGGGCCTGATCAACACTGCCCCGGCGCCAGATGTGGTCGAGGCGTACACGGCGGCCGGGGGCGACCCAGGCCGGGTGGTCGGCCAGCTGACGGTGTGCTGGGGCGAGGACAAGGACGCGGCGGTGCAGACGGCGCTGGAGATTTGGCCGAACGCCGGACTCTCCGGCCAGCTGACCCAGGAACTCGCGTTGCCGCTCTACTTCGAGGCGGCTACCGAGCTGGTGACGGCGGAGAAGATCGAGGAGGAGATCGTGTGCGGCCCCGACCCCCAACACTTCCTCGACAAGATCAAGGAATTTGTGGATGCCGGGTTCACACATGTATACCTGCACCAGATCGGGCCGGACCAGGAAGGCTTTCTCGATTTCGCGAAGCGGGAGTTGCTGCCGCACGCATCGTCAATGGGGTGACAGGTGATGACCACGGAAGCAATGAAATCCACGGCCCTACGCCGGATCGATGACGAGCAGGCCCACTGGCAGGAACTGGTGGCGGAGGTCGGCGATGACCGGATGGACGAGCCGGGACCGATGGGAGACTGGACGTTTCGGGATCTGGTAACGCACCTGACCGGCTGGCGGGAATATTCTATCTCGCGACTGGAGGCGGTGGTTCGCGGAGAGGCGGACGCGCCTTTCCCGTGGCCAACCGTGCTGACGAGCGACGACGAGATCAACGCCTGGCTGCGGGATACCGCTGCGCGCCAGTCGCTGACGGAGGTCCTCTCTGCCCACGATTCGACCTTCGATCGCCTGCGGGAGGCGGTCGAGGCGATGCCGGACGACACGCTGGCGGACGCCGGGTCGTTCCCCTGGATGGAAGGGGAGTCAGCGGGCGACGTGATCGTCTCCGGGCGCTACTTCGCGCATTGGCACGAGGAGCACGAACCGGCGGTCCGGGCCTGGCTGGATGGTATGGTAGGTAGTCCAGCCTGAGGGTAGATCTTGTGGTCAAGAGGGATCAGGACGATGAAGGAATCAAGCCTGAGCAGCCTGGAAATGGCGGAGATCGACATCGCCACGGTCTTCACCCATGATACGGTGGGCCGGATCGTTATGAACAATGAGCCGGATGGGGCTCCCGCGCCGCGCTTTAACCTGGGGCGCACCAGAGTGGGAATCATCTGGCGCGTGCGTCACGATGTTCCGGTGCCCATCGCGCGCAAGCTGGAGACTCAGGCGGCGGCCGAGTCCGTGAGTGATGACCTTGGAGGTATGGCCGATCCACTTCGACGCGATGGTCGAGGTGCTGGGTCCGGGCGACGAACCGGTGGTGGCCGATCGCGAACTGGCCTACCGGTTCCCCCTTGAACTCCAGGAACCCACCGGCGTGACACGGATCACGCTTCCGAATCTCCAACTCCTGGGTTGGATGGTTGCGGATCTGGCCGATGTTGAGGCTGGGCTCGAGCACGGCGACATATGCACGGCAATGGTGGTGAATGGGGCCGCAGTTTCATTGTGCTACAGCGCCCGGCTTACCGACTACACCGCCGAGGCTGGGTTGGAGACTCTGAAAGACTACCGCGGACGGGGATACGCCCAGGCGGTTTTCGCGGCGTGGGCGCGGGCCGTGCGGGGGACGGGCCGGATCCCGTTCTACAGCACAGCCTCTGAGAACACCGCGTCACAGGCAGTGGCCCGCAAGCTGGGCCTGGTGCGGTACGCCGTCGGGTTCAGCCTGGAGTGATCGAGGTCGACACGACATTGCGTTGCGGATTGAGGTGTGGTCATCGAATCGGATAGGCAGGAGCAAGGCCAACGTCTGTCCATCACCCCGCGGTTGTGCCTCTTACGGAATCCGTGTCATCACGGAGCTTCGCGCCAGCGTGTCTGCGGTGAAAGCTACCGCGACATCGCTCGCGATGACATGTTTGTGGACACTCGTCAATTCACATGCGGTTGAGCCGAATCCCGCATCAGCCATTGACTCGATGCGGGCAATCCCGATCCTGATCCATCGCTGGCGCAGGACGCGGCAGCATTGATCCAGTCTGAAAATGTCATCTGGTCACGGTTGTTCACCCCTCGTCAGCCGAGTGGATGGCGGAGCCGCAAACGGGAATCGTGACCTTGGGAAATCGTGCCGGGACCTGGCGCTCACTTATGGTAAGATAGGAGGCGTAAGAGAAAGAATACGAGGTGTACCATGTTCCGATCCAGCTCCTCAGCGACGACAGCGGCGTCGCCGAGCTTTGGGGCTCTTTCGATTTCGGCTCCCCATCCCGGCCTCTCCTTCATGCAACAGATTCCGCACCCCGTACGCCTGGTGGCCCTGCTGGTCATGGCGCTCGGCGTGCTGTTGCCCTCCTTCGCGCCGGATGCGGCGGCGCAGGCCGACCCCGCGTCCGGCGCCGGCGAGGTGTACATCGTGCCGATCCAGGGCACGATCGAGCCGGGGATCGCGAACTTCCTCGAGCGCTCCCTAGAGGAGGCCGCCGACGCCGGTGCGACGTATGTGGTGCTGGACATCAACACGCCGGGTGGACGACTGGACAGCGTGCTCCAGATGCGCGACATGATCCTCGACAGCCCGGTGCCGGTAGTTGCCTACGTGAACCGCGAGGCCTTTTCCGCCGGGGCGCTGATCACCATCGCCTCGGAGCAGATCTACCTGGCCCCGGCCGCCGTGTTCGGGGCGGCAACGCCGGTGCTGGGAGGTTCCGGCGAGACGGCGGATGAAAAGACCGTGTCGGCGGTGCGCTCCACCTTCCGTGCGACCGCTGAGGAAACCGGGCGTGACCCGCTCATCGCCGAGGCGATGGTCGATCCGGCAGTTGTCGTCGAGGGACTCGATTCCTCGACCACCCTCCTGACGCTTTCGACTGAACAGGCACTGCAATGGGACTACGCCAACGGCGTGGCCGCCGATATGCCGGCGGTGCTGGAGTCGCTTGGTGTGGCCAATGCCACGATTACCGAAATGAGTTTGAGCCCGATCGAGCACTTCGTGCGCTGGATCACCGACCCGGTGTTTGCGTCGCTCCTCATTACCGGTGGCCTGTTCCTGATCATCGCCGATGCCCTGTTTGCGGGGTTTGGAGTCGCGGCGCTCGCTGGGGTAGTCAGCCTTGGCCTCTTTTTCTGGGGGCACCTGCTCGCCGGGCTGGCGGGTTGGGAGGATCTGGTGCTGATTGTCCTGGGGCTCGTGCTGATCGGAGTTGAAATCTTCGTGATCCCGGGCTTCGGTCTTGCCGGCGTGTCTGGCCTCGTGGCCCTCGCGGGAGGGCTCATCCTGAGCATGACCGGACGCGGGATCGGCAACTTCGAATGGACCGACACGGCGATCCGGGCCGGCTGGGTAGTCGCGATTTCGCTGGGGATGGTGGTGGTATTGCTGATCGGTTTCTCGATCCTCGCGCCACGCATCACCGGAAACTCAACGCGGGCGCATCGCGGGTTCAGCTGGCTGGCCCTGTCGGCGACCGTTGACGAACGCAATGATCGCGGCTCGCCCAGGGCGCCAGCGAAGCCCGGTTGGGTGGTGCGGATGACCGGAGGCCAGGGCGTGCTGGAGCGTGGCGACCTGCATATGCCGGATGGTCCAAACCAGGGTCCCGGTACCGGTCCCGACGCTCGTCACGATTAGGCCGGGGGGCGGTGCGCTCCCCGGGGTATCCCCTTCAATTCATCTTTATAGGAAAGGTCTATATCTGTGTCAGAAGGTTCGCTTCCCCTGATTATTACCCTTGTGATCGCCGTTCTGGTGATCGGGTTCTTTTTCTACTTCGTGCCGCTTGGATTGTGGGTGACCGCAATCTTCTCCGGTGCCCGGGTGAGTCTCGGGACGCTGGTTGGCATGCGGCTTCGCAAGGTCAACCCGAACGATATCGTCCGGCCATTCATCAGTGCGATCAAGGCTGGTCTCGACCTCGACGTGAGCCAGATGGAAGCCCACTTCCTGGCGGGAGGCAATGTTGGCCGGGTGGTCCAGGCCCTGATCTCGGCCGATCGGGCCAATATCGAACTGCCGTGGAAGCGAGCAACGGCCATCGACCTGGCGGGGCGTGACGTGCTGGAGGCCGTGCAGGTCAGCGTTAACCCCAAGGTGATCCAGACGCCGCGCGTGGCCGCTGTCGCCAAGGATGGCATCCAGCTTGTCGCGGTGGCGCGGGTCACCGTCCGGGCTAATATTGATAGGCTGGTCGGTGGCGCGGGCGAGGAAACGATCATCGCCCGCGTAGGTGAGGGCACCGTATCGTCGATCGGTTCGGCGGTGTCACACAAACAGGTGCTTGAGAATCCGGACGGGATCTCCAAATATGTCCTCGAGCGCGGGCTCGATGCGGGGACGGCGTTCGAAATCCTCTCGATCGACATCGCCGATGTCGATGTTGGCCGGAACATTGGTGCCGAGCTCCAGACTGACCAGGCCGAGGCAGACAAGAAGATCGCTCAGGCCAAGGCCGAAGAGCGGCGAGCGATGGCGATGGCCGTCGAGCAGGAAATGCGGGCCAAGGTGGTGGAGGCTGAGGCCCAGGTGCCGTTGGCGCTCGCCGAAGCATTCCGCTCGGGCCGGCTGGGCGTGATGGACTACTACAAGATGGAGAACGTTCAGGCAGACACGTCGATGCGCGAATCGATCAGCAATGATGGCAAATCCGGTGAGCGGTCCTGATGTCTCGTGCGCAGCGTAGCCCCGGCAGCGTGATCGGACAGGGTCCATGAGCACCTTTCGTGACCTGGTCAATACCGTGCGGGAGCAATGGCAAACCGCCGTCGCGGAGGCGCAGGGACAAGCGCCGAAGCGCGAGCCGATTCGCCCGACTTCCCTGCGCGAGGCAGGTTCAACCGGCACATCGGATGTCGAACGCGCACGCATGCGCCAGGATCGGGCGCGAGACCAGGATCCTCAGGGCGCCCGCGACAATCGCTACCCCGAGGTCCTGCCACCAAACGACCAGGACGCACGGGTGCGCCGCCGTCCCCCCGCACAGGCGCAGGTGCGCGCGCCACGTTCGGATTCGCGCACCGCATTGATGATGGCGTTGCGTTCCCCGGCGTCGCTGCGGACGGCGATCCTGGTGCGCGAAGTGCTGGATCCGCCAGTGGCCCTGCGTGGTGACGATTCGCCTTCCGGCGAGCGCGGCGGACGATAGCGACACACCGTTACGAATGCGATACGGGCGACATGGAAATCATCCATGTCGCCCGTATCGCATTCGCGCCCGGCATGCGTGAAGAGCTCGACGAAACGTCCCGGTGTAGGGCATGATTCCGTCCAGGCCAGGGCGACTGCATGTTCGTCTCCCGTGGACTGCGGCCAACGTCGGTGTGGCGGTTTCCTGAGATGGGAAGGCGATGGATTCCGCGTACCTGATCGTTGGCCTGGTCGGGCTGGGACGACTGCTAGTCCCCCTCGCGATTCCGCGGTACCCGCT
>JALZMD010000181.1 GCA_030858375.1 Chloroflexota bacterium | reverse complement strand
TCGGGCATCGGTTCTTTGGATGATTCGACTGGTTCTTGTGCCACTTGGGGATAATCTCTCGCCCTGATTGGCTGCTCTGCACAAAAGCAACGCGCCTGATGTCCGGCCGGATCGACACATGGTCCCGGTCATTAGTGTAAACGTCTGGCCTTTGTGGCAATGTTCCATGATAGAGCTATGGAATCGGGAATGAATGTGGAGACACAGGACAAGATGGCGACCGCGACCAGGCGAACCGGCGAAGCAACGTTCGATCGGACCCTCTCCGACGATGTCTACCTCCTCGCGGGATTGCTGGGCGATGTCATCCAGTCGCTGGCCGGGGCCGATGCCTTCGAGCTCGAGGAAGAGGTTCGATCCCTCGCCAAGGAGATGCGGTCGGGCAATGCGGGCGCGAGCCTGCGGCTCGAATCCGTCATCCAAGAGGCCGACACCGCCGACCTGCGGATCCTGATCCGGGCCTTTACCAATTACTTCCAGTTGATCAATCTGTCGGAAGACAACGAGCGGATCCGCCGGCTCCAGCGCCGCGAGCACGCCGAACCCGAGCAACCACGCCGGGGCTCGATCCGCGAGGCCGTGATGGGGCTGGCCCGCCGCGGCGTCGATGCCGAAACCATGTCGAACCTGCTGGCTGGCGCCCAGGTCCGGATGGTGCTCACCGCGCACCCCACCGAGGCCCGACGCCGCACCGTGATCGACAAGCTGGCGCGGATCTTTTCCGTGATCCGCAACCTCGATGAACGCCGGGCGCTGCCGTACGAGTTGGACCGGGCGCGGGCTCGCCTCTCCGCCACGATCGCCGAACTCTGGAGCTCGAACGAAATTCGCACTGCGAAACCGACCGTGCTCGACGAAGTGCGGGCGGTGCTCGTCTACTTCGGATCCACCTTCGTGGAGGTCATTCCGGAGATCTACCGCGACCTCGAAGAGGCGCTCCACGAGTGCTATCCGGAGACACCGATCACCGTTCCACCGTTCCTCACCTTCGGTTCCTGGATCGGTGGGGACCGGGATGGCAACCCGTTCGTCACGCCGGACGTCACGATTGAGGCCCTGGGCATCATGCGGTCGGCCGCACTCGCGTACCTCGATGTCCGGCTGACGGAGCTCTCGGGTCGACTCTCGGTTTCCGAGCTGATGACGAGCCCGGCCAGCGGTCTCGAATCGCTCCTCGGCGAATACCGAGAGATGTTCCCCGAACTCGGCGCCAACCTGCGTGAAATCAACGCCGGCGAGCCCTATCGCCGGGCGGTAACGCTGATGCGGGAACGCCTGCGCGCCACGCGAGACAAGCGGGATCATGGCTACCGCGTGGCTGGCGAACTCGTCGCCGACTTGCGGCGGGTCGAGGCGTCACTGGTCGAGCAATCGGCGGGGATGATCACCGGCGGGGAATTGCACGACGTGATCCGGCTGGTTGAGGTGTTCGGGTTCGATTTCGCCACGCTCGACGTGCGCGATCACGCCAACCGGCACGCGATGGCCCTGCACCACGTCTTCGCGATCACTGGCGTCGAAGCCGACTACGAGTCGCTCGACGAAGCGGCGCGCTGCCAGCTACTGCTTGCCGAAATCGACTCGAAGCGACCACTGATCCCAATCGATCTCGACACCCTTCCCGATGCCGCCCGCGAGGTGGTCGAAACGTTCCGCACCGTGCGCTGGCTGGTAAACTACGAACATCCGGACGCGATCAAGACCTACATCATCTCCGGCACCGAAGCCCCGTCGGACATGCTTGAAGTGCTCCTGCTGATGAAGGAGACGAAGCTGGCTGGCCCGGGCGGCGAGGATGCCCGGCTTCGGATCGCCCCGCTCTTCGAGGAGGGAGAGACACTTCGCAACGCCACCCGGACGATGGACACGTTGCTGGGTCACCCGGCGTATCTCAGTGCGCTCGAAGCATCTGGTGGGCACCAGGAAATCATGATCGGCTACTCCGACTCCAACAAGGATGTCGGCTATCTGGCCTCGACCTGGGAACTCCAGCAGGCCCAGAAGGACCTGGCGGCGTTCCTCTCGGGCCGCGGCATCCCGTTCGTCTTCTTCCATGGCCGGGGTGGCTCGGTTGGGCGTGGCGGTGGCCCAACCAACGTCGCGATCCAGGCATTGCCGCCGGACACGGTCGAGGGGCGGATCAAGATGACGGAGCAGGGCGAAGTGATCTCGGCCCGCTACTCCACGCTGCCGATCGCCCACCGCGAGATCGAGCTGGCGCTGGGCGCCATCCTGATCCGTTCGGTCGATCTCGAAAACCCCCGGTTGCAGGGCGACCAGTCGCAATACGAATCGTCGATGGACGTGATGGCCGACCGTTCGGCCGAGGTCTACCGCGACCTCGTCTACGGCGATCCGGACTTCGTGACCTTCTTCCACGAGGCGACCCCAATCGACGCGATCGCCCGGTTGCAACTCGGTTCCCGGCCCGCCAAGCGCACGGCA
>JALZMD010000170.1 GCA_030858375.1 Chloroflexota bacterium | reverse complement strand
GCCAGGATGATGGATCGTCAATACCGGAGAAGCATCCAACGAGGCGAACGGTTCGCCACTGGCACACCCGGCCGCTGGATCTGAAGAAGAAGCACACAGCATGAACATTGGCAAGCGGATTGACGATAGGGGGCGGTCGGCGTCGCTGCTGGGGGCGTGGGCCATGGTGGCCAGCGCGCTGAGCATCGCGCGGAACGCCGGCGATGCGGACAATGGCGAGGGCGCGGCGATCAGCAGGATCGTGCTTGGGCTGATCGGGCTGGCGGCAGCGGCGCTGTTCTGCAGCGGACACAATTACGGCCAGCACGGGCTCTACGGCATCCTGGCCCGGGGCGCGTTGCAGATCCCGTTCTACGCATTGGCGCCGGATGGGAACATCACCAAGCAGCTGTTCAATGCGTTTTTGGGGGCGACGAGCCAGACCACGGTGAACGGCGAGATCACGAGCTACAGCCAGGTCGGGATTAACCTGGTGGGCGTGGGAATCGCGATTTCGGTGACGACGTACCGGGGCCGGCTGGACCTGTGGCGGCGGCCTGACATCGACAACGGCGAAACGCAGAAAAACCACACCGCCCGACGTTCCAAGGAGGGCGCCGGTCAGGTTTGACGCACACGTTGTCGGGAACGCCCCATTCATGGATCGGACGTGACTGGCGCACGAGTCCGGAACCGCGCCCCCGTATAGGCCGCCACAGCGAGCCCGCCCGCCCCGGCAACGAGAAAGGCGGGGCGCGGTCCCGCCACGCCCACCAGGAATCCACCGAAGATGTACGACACTCCGGAAGCCAATCCGATCGCGCCATAGAAATTGGCGAAGGTTCGCCCCTGCATCTCCCGGGATACCCCTCGCTGGATCAGGGTTGCGGCAGCCACGTCCGTCGCCGCGATCCCGAGTCCCCGGATGGTCTGCAACACGAACGCTACCCCGACCGCCCACGCCAAACCGGTGAGGAGGTTTCCCATGCTGCCGATGGCGTATCCCAGCACGAGTAGCGACGGAGCGGAGAGCAGGGCACCCCACCGGTTGACGACGGCAAACCCCACCAGCAGTCCCGCCGCCGACCCCGCGTAGAGCAGGCCAACGCCCGGGTCGCCACTGCCCAGTGGGCCCCTGGCAAGGAAGACCAGCGCCAGGTCGTCGACGCCAGTGAAGGCGACGCCTACCACGAAACTGAAGACGACGAGGCGTGTACCGGCATTTCGCCACAGGAACCGCAGGCCATCGGCCACATTCCGCAGGAACGATCCCTCCTGCTCGAGTCCGAGGGGCTGGGCGGTCATCGCCGGTACTCCCATCAACAGCAGCGCCGACACGATAAAGGTTCCCGCATCGAACAGAAGTAGCCCACGCACACCGACGAACGGCACGAGCACGGCCGCGAGGAGCGGCCCCAGCACCGGCAGCCCGTGTTCGCCAAATCCGAGATGGGCGTTGGCGGACTCGAGCTCCGCATCCCGCACCAGGGTCGGAACCGCGGTTCGCGAAGCTGGCTGAAAGATCTGCCCCAGCACCGCGCGAAGCGTAAACAAGGCAAGGAACACGGGAAGCGCCGGCAACCAGATGGCGATCACGATCGTGGCCGCCGCCTGACCAATCTCGCAGATAAGCATCAAACGCTTCAGCTCGACCCGGTCCGCCAGCACCCCGATCAGCGGCGCCAGGACGGCTGGGGCGAAATCCCCGCACAGCATCAGCAACGTCACGGCCGCAACCGCCTCGTTGGTGTCCGCCAGGTGCAAGAGGATACCAACCATACCGGTCGAGCCCCCAATGAACGAGATCGTGCGGGAGCACCACAACCACCGGAATGGCCGATTTTGCCGCAAGAGCGAACCGCCGGGCGACTCCATACGCATCGGGAGCCTCGCCTCCGTAGACGAACGATCTGAACACACGCACCGGTAACCAACCCTGGTGAAACGCTATCCCAGACGGGTGGGCCGGAGCGGGCCGGATTCGAGGCGCATGACGCTCCAGCAGAGGCTGGTGAGGATGAGAGCCGGACCGACGATGATAAGGGTCAGGACGACCTTCGTGGTGAGAGTGTCCCAGCCGTGAGGGCCGGAGAGGTGGATGGCCACAAAAGCGATCGCGAAGCCGGCGGCGAGCACGGCGTAGAGCAGCGCGATCCGGGTTCGGAGCAGGACGAAGACCCCAGCCAGCAGCATGCAGATTGGGTAGGCGAAGATCACGAACCGCTCGGCAACGCCGGGTGCGGGTTCGGCGAGCAGCGGCCCGAGGAGCATCGCGACACCGATGATACATGCGCCAATCACCCCGACCGCGAGGGTTGTTGCCTTGAGGGATCGCGTCATGTTCGCTCCAGGGTCACCACCTCGAATGTGCCGTCGTCGAGCGGGAGCACGATCTGGTCGTTGGCGGTCCAGGCGATGCCGGTCACACCTTCCCACAATTGCAGGCTGACACCATCCATGACTTCAATCGTGTCGTTCGACGCCATGTCCTGGACGAGGATCGTCGCGTTGCGGCTGGTGGCGTCATCTGGAGAGACACCGTACACCATGGCGGTGCCATCGGGGGAAAAGCGGGGCGGGGCTGCAACCTGTTCGCCGAGGGGGGCATGGAGCGAGAGTGGGGTGAGCTCGCCGCTGGCGCGGTCGAACCAGCCGAACGTGTAGAACTCGTCGTCGATCGCGATGTCTTCCCAAAGCCAGTAGAACGAGAGGCGCTCGCCGCTCGCCGATGCCCCCGTCAGCACCGGTGTTTTTGCGACCGGAATGGCAGGATCAGCATCGAGCCTCAAGGGCACCCCGGACGTCACATCGGCGGTGTAGACGCCGGTAATGTCCGGGCCGCCACGGAGTGCGAAAACCACGGTTCCATCGGCGAGCCAGAGCAACGGCGTGATCAAGCCCACTGTTTCGGCGACGAGGGCAAGCGGCTCATCGGTCACCATTTCGGGGCCGCGGACGATTTGCCCGGTCTCGAGGATGGCGCGGGAGATCGAAACCTGACGCTGGCCGGCCTCATCCCGGGGATTGAGAATCCGGATGAACGCGAGCTCGGTCCCGTCCGGCGACCAGGCGGGCCACTGGTCGTAGCTCACGAACTGGCTGGCGGTACTGGCGGCCTTGAGGTCATCGACCTCGTCCTCGGTGAGGTTCGTGACGGAATTGCTGCGGACATCGAGCACGAAGATATCGCTGTCGAGTTGGTGTCCGTTCTGGGAAAAGGCGACCTGGCGGCTATCGGGCGACCACGCAAGCGACGCATCGGCGACCCGTTCCGATTCCCCGTTGCAGCGTTCCTCGCCGGTGCTGACCTTCCAGACACAAAGTTGCCGCTCGTCGAGATCCTTGAGCCCGGCGACCCAGCGGCCATCAGGGGAGAGGGCCGGGGCGAAGCCATCGGTGTCGATGTTGACGGATTCAGCGACCTGCCAGGCGCCGGGATCGGGCTGGGCGAGCACAGGCTGAAGGCTGGCCGAAGCAGTGACGGCCAGGACCAGGAGGCAGGCCGCCCGGACTCGTGGAGACAAGGAGCGCGGCATGATAGGGCAGGGGTCCTTTCGCTGAACAAGGCCGGGCGCGGCGATGACTCGCGTTCGGCATTTTCAGCTTAACCGCATTCGAGACCGATTGGTTCCCTGAAGCCGTTGCGGACCGGGAGCGGTCGAGATGCACTCGACCGTTTCCAGGTGGAAACGGAGCCCGATGCCTTCGGGTGACGGTGCGGGAATGGGTGTGCCCTGGGCATCGACGGTGCCCTCCGGCGACATCCGGTAGACCAGGAACATCCCCTCCGGCACATCGTCTCCACAAGGGAGTGCGACGAAGAGGTCGTCTGTGACAGCGCGGCGGGTCAGGTCGAGGGCCATAGTGCTGGCCAGGTCCAGAACCGGTTCGGGTTCGGTACCACTGAGCCAGAGATCCCAGACGATGGCATCGCGGCGGGCCTTCAGCAGCACCCGGTTGGTGCGATAGGCGGCCACACCAGCGGTGGTGTGCCACCCCATCGCGGTGGCGGGCAGGGTGGAGAGATCGGGGTGAAGGACGTACCGCACGGGTTTTGACTGGTAGAAATCGCCCTCGGGCAGATTCGATCCGGCGCCGTCGACGAGGCGTTGCCGGTGCGCTTCGGCGGCGTCAGCATCTGGCCAGGTGCTGACGCGCACGCTGATGGGGCGAATTGAATACGTGTGATCGGCGCTGTAGCGGACGGCGGTATCGTCGTCTGCCTTGGAGTGGGCAGGCCGGATGCGGCTGGCACAGGCCAGGACCGGAATGGCGATAGGCGCGGCGACCAGGATGGTCACGACTTGGCGACGGTTCAGGGGCGACTCCCTTCCTTCCATGGAGATGAGACGCCCTGGGGTTGGTTGCCGTTCCGCAGGCGACGCGAACCAGCAAAACGAGATGAGTGCCAGGGATTCGAGTGGCCGGCACCCTTCGGCTCCGCCTCAGGGCACGCTCCGTTGCCCAGCCAGTACGAGGCAGGATCAGGCGGCGGTCCGGGCCGCCGCGAGGTCGTGGATGCGGTCGTTGGCGAAGACGGTGTCGAGCCGCATCGAGGCAGGTCCGCCTCGGTGGGGAGCAGGGTCCAGAGACTGCCGGTCCAGTCCTGGCCGGGCGCGGTTATTTCGCGGGCCGTGAGGTCATCGGCGAGGTTGGTGACCAGCCGGGCAAGGTCAGCCGGCCGGGTGCCGGTGGCGATGATTTCCCAGGTGAGGTCGTGACGGCGGAAGTACCCGGCGGCCCAACTGGTGCGGACCGCCGCGGCGCGGGCCACGGTGTCCCAGCTGACCAGCGAGCCAGGACGTAGCGCGAGGTGATCCGGGAGCGGTTGCCCGATGACGTGGGTGGCATGGTATTCGGTTCCCCTTTCGATGTCGCCGGCCTGGCCGAGAAGGGCGAGGCGGGTGCGTTCGGCGGCGAGC
>JALZMD010000168.1 GCA_030858375.1 Chloroflexota bacterium | reverse complement strand
ACGTACTGGAACGGGAGGAGGCTGTTCAGGTTGCCGGCAACCTGGAGGATGACATCGCCGCCTCGCCCCCCATCGCCGCCATCGGGGCCGCCCTTGGGAACGAACTTCTCGCGGCGGAACGAGGACGAGCCGTTTCCGCCGTTACCGGCCTGAACGAAGATTTTCGCTTGATCGACGAGCATGCTGAACTCCTCTTAGGTCTTGCACATGGAATGCGGCCGGGCAGCCTTGTGGCTTTCCAACACGGTCATCCCGATTTGTATTCCACATTCATGGGGCAGGTCGGGCGAATGGGACAACCGGCGACAAGGTCGCGGTGGACTCACTGACGACGTGTTCGTTAGCTTACCGCATATTCATTATGTTGGCCGATCCGCGCTTGCCAGCTTTTGCCGCAACGAGTGATGCACATTGTGTTGGAGGCGCGCAGCGTTAAATTGTCATTCGGGATCGAGCGCCAGCGACTGGAGGAATATCCTCACCGCTGTGAGAATTGGCGTTCTGGCCCTGCGGGGCGAGATTCCTCTGGTCGGCTGCGCCTCCCGACGGAATGACGTTCAAACGCTGCGCGTCGTGCGTCATGCCCTTGTGAATGCGATGGACGAGTCGCATCCACACGTGTCACTTGTGTGGCTCCAGGAGAAACGCTACTCAAGGTAGTCCCGGAGCATGTTAGCGCGGCTCGGCTGGCGGAGCTTCCGAAGCGCCTTGGCTTCGATTTGGCGAATCCGTTCGCGGGTCACGCCGAACTGGCGGCCGACTTCTTCTAGCGTGCGAGTGCGACCGTCGTCGAGGCCATAGCGCATGTAGAGCACCTCCCGTTCCCGATCGGAGAGCGTGCCCAGTACGTCCTCGACCTGCTCGCGGAGGAGTTGGCGGCTGGCGGCATCGGCCGGGGCGGGCATTTTCTGGTCTTCGATGAAGTCGCCGAGATGACTGTCTTCCTCTTCGCCAATCGGCATTTCGAGGGAGACGGGATCCTGGCTGATTTTGAGTATCTCGCGAACCCGATCCGCGGTCATCTCCATTTCCTTCGCCAGCTCGTCGGTGGTCGGCTCGCGGCCAAGCTCCTGTTGCAGGCGGCGGCTTGTGCGGAGCAGCCGATTGATGGTTTCCACCATGTGCACGGGTATGCGAATCGTCCGCGCCTGGTCGGCGATAGCGCGGGTAATGGCCTGGCGAATCCACCACGTCGCGTAGGTGCTGAACTTGAAGCCCTTATGGTACTGGAACTTCTCGACCGCCCGGATCAGGCCGAGGTTACCTTCCTGGATCAGGTCGAGCATGCCCATGCCGCGCCCGCCATACTTCTTGGCGACGCTGACGACCAGCCGCAGGTTCGCTTCGGTCAGGGCGACCTTGGCTCCCCGGCCTGCAATCTGAGTATCGCGCCAGCGTCGGGCCTGGCGGGTTTTCCGGTCGTCGAACAGGGTGACGATGCTGGCGTCTGATGGCCAGCCATCGCCGTTTTCCAGCAATTGCTGGAGCGGTGCGGGAAGCAGCTCCCACTCCACCGTCCGTAAACGGAGGTGCTCTTCCATGGCACCGGCGGCGAAGTCGTACCTGGCAGCGATGCTCTCGACCGCCGCCGGCGGCAGATTGGTGATCGGCAGCACCTGGTCGACCACCTGCGACTTGGCAAGGACAGCGACGTTCGGGTTGACCTCCACCCAAAGATCGCGAACCATTGGCCACCCAGCCCGGAATGCGTGATAGATCACCATCCCGATCTCCGTCGGAGTGGGTTCGACCGAGCCAGCGGCGGACAGCTGCTCGATCACCTTGGTGAGGTAGGCGCCACGCTCCATTGCCTTCGCTAGTTCGACCTCACGTGCCGCACTGAGGAGCGGCACCCGGCCGATCTCACGCAGGTACATCCGCACCGGGTCATCGAGGCTGACGGCGGCGAGATCGCTATCGGCGATGGCGGCGACTGTCACCCCGTTGCTCATCGACGTCTGGATTTCATCCTCGTCGTCGTCGACCAGTTCCAGTGGAACCGGTTCCAATTCACTGTCGTTGTCATCGGCGATGAGTGAGCTGAGGTCGGCGAGCCGGTCGGCGAGCGTGGTTTCATCGTCATCGGTGGTCTGCGGGACAGCGCGATTCAACGAGATCACGTCGAACTCGCCGGTGACGTCTTCGAGAACGTGTTGCCTTCGGTCTTCGCTCAAATCCCTGTCCCCTCAACCCGCGAACAGCCCAGTCAATCTCGTGGAACACGGGCGTTCGATTCGAACGCCGTTCGGAGTCACGGCACCGAGAGATCGCGACTGCTCATTCACATGCGCTGGTGCGTTCCCTATCGCTGGAGGCATCCACCTTCCCTGTCGCGCGCCACTGGGTGATCTTGGTCATGCCCTCGATGCCCTGGTGGGATTTTCGAGGAACACCCTCACATGTCTGCGCGTAGGTCTCGGAACTGTCAGCGTCGCGAATAACGGAAGATACACGGCACTGAACGGGATTTCAAGCGACGCAGATGGATGTGGGCGACTGTTCAACCCAACCTCAGGCCTTGAACATTAAATGCATGCACGGCACGACGGGTATAACGCACAAGATGTGCTTGTGTGAGACGGGGTCATTCATCAATATCGCACCGCACGAGATCGTCGTACGTTTCGCGGCGCCGGATCACCCGGGCCTTCCCGTTGCGCACCATAACGACAGCTGGCCGGGTGGCGAAGTTGTAGTTGCTGGCCATTGCTAGGGTGTAGGCGCCGGCTCCCGGGATGGCGACAAGGTCACCTGGCCGGAGCGCTGGCAAGGACACGTTGTCGATGAGGACGTCGCCCGATTCGCAGTATTTCCCGGCAATGGTCACGCTTCGATGCGGCGTGTCGCCAGCACGGTTGGCCCGCGCCGCAGTGTAGGTCGCGTCGTACAGGCTGGGCCGGATGTTGTCCGCCATTCCGCCATCGACCGAGACGTAAGTACGAACGTCGGCAATTTCCTTCGACGAGCCGACGGTGTAGATCGCAACGCCAGCGGGACCAATGATCGCCCGGCCCGGCTCCACGGTGACGATGGGCAGAGGCAGACCGCGACGGGCGCACCCTTCGCTTACCGCCGAACCAATCACCTTCGCCCACGTTTGGCGGTCAGGAGGCTCATCCAACTCAGTGTAGGCGATGCCGAAACCACCGCCCGGCGACAGCTGTTCGAGCACGAAGCCGTGACGATCGTTCATCGCGGCGGCGAAATCGAGAATCTCGTCGATAGCGGCAATCGTCGCCTCGGAATCGAAGAGCTGGGAGCCGACATGGGCGTGGAATCCGGTTAGCCGCAAGTCAGGCTCGCCAAGGATGCGGGCCGCTGCCAACGCAGCCTGGCCATCCACGATCGGGAATCCGAACTTCGAGTCGGCGGTGCCAGTGCTGATCTTCCGGTGGGTGTGGACGTCGACGCCAGGGTTCAGGCGGATCATGACCGGGAACGGCTCGGGTCGATTGCGGGTCAGGTCGCCAAGCACGGATATCTCGTAGTCGTTGTCGATCACGATCTTGCCGATGCCCGCGGCGAGGGCTTCGCCAAGTTCCTGTGGCGACTTGTTGTTACCGTGCATGCTGATTTCGGCTGGTGGCATGCCGCCCCGGAGGCCAACGAACAACTCTCCGCCCGACACGACATCCAGGCCCAGCCCCTCCTCATGAAGGATACGCACGAGCGCCGTGCTCAGGAACGCCTTGCCGGCGTAGACCACCCGCGAACGCGGATAGGCGGTGGTGAAAGCGTCACGAAAACCACGCGCGGCATCGCGCAACGTTGCTTCGTCATAAACGTAGAGCGGACTGCCATAGCGTCGAATCAGATCGGGCAGCGGTACGCCGCCCACTTCGATCGCGCCGTCTGGCCTGCGGCGGGTGGTTAAGGGCCAGGGGATACCCATGACGTTGGAGGTTGGATCCTGGGGCATCGGGCTCCCTGCGTGACGCGAAGGCCTATCGTGATGTCAATGAAGAGCATTGTAAGGCCAAGAGGACCGGCGATTCCGTTGTGCGGCCGGGGCCGGCGTGTCACCATACGTATCCGAGTCGAGGCCAACGCCTCTCGCCCTTCGTCACGGATCCGAGAACACAACCACTTGAGCGAACCAGGACCTGAAGACATCTCTGGACGCACCGAGTCCGAACGCGGTGTCCTGTTCGGCGTTGCCGCCTATTCGATGTGGGGTATTTTCCCGCTCTACTTCAACGCCCTGGCGCCGTCGAGCGCCGTGGAAATTCTCGTCAACCGGGTGGTCTGGTCCACGCTGTTCTGCGCGATCGTCTGGATCGTGCTGCGTGACCTGTCGTGGGTGCGGCCGCTGATCGCGGTTCCACGCCGCCTTTTCCTGCTTGCCGTCGCGGCGTTTTTCCTCGCCATCAACTGGGGCGGTTACATCTACGCGGTGACGGTTGAGAACGTCGTTGAGACATCGCTCGGGTACTTCATCAACCCACTGGTGCTCGTGCTGATGGGTGTCTTGATCCTCCACGAGCGGCTGCGCCCGATGCAGTGGACGGCGGTTGGGATCGGGACGCTGGCGGTGCTGGTGATCGCTTTCGATTACGGCCGTCCGCCGTGGATCGCCCTGACGCTGGCATTCTCGTTTGCGATCTATGGCTTCATCAAGAAACACGTCGGGGCCGACATCGGGGCGCTGGCGAGCATGACGACCGAAACCATCGTCCTTGCGCCATTCGCCCTGATCGCGCTGGTCTGGATCGAGGTCAGCGGGCGCGGCACCTTTAGCGTTGATTGGCCCTGGCACGCACTGTTGCTGCTGGCTTCGGGAGTGATCACGGCCGGGCCACTCATCTGCTTCGCGGCGGCAGCGCGACGGGTCCCGCTGACCACCATGGGATTGTTACAGTTCCTCGCTCCGGTCCTACAATTGATCTGCGGCGTGGTCATCTTGGGGGAAGAGGTTCCTCCCGTTCGCTGGATCGGATTCGGGTTGGTCTGGGTTGCGTTGAGCCTGCTGACTGTTGATTCCTGGAAGGCCGCGCGCCAGCGGTCTCGGCGACTGGCCTCACGGCCGGCGCTGAGTGCTGGTTCCTGACGCTGCTATACTTGGTCCAATGAGCCGCCCACCGGACGCGGTTTGTTGTGTGTCGTGGAAATGCAGGCGAGATGTTCATCCGAAACGAGAGATGATCGACCATAGGCCAGCGGTGACGCCTCCCCAGCGAGCATCTTGGCTCCAGCGCGCAACTACCCGGACCGGGTTTGCGTGCGCTCTCCGTTTGACCACATCCGACCCTCCTCCATTCACCCACGGACGATACATATGGCTGCAACCACGATCCTTACCGTTTCCAATCTTGCCAAGACCTTCATTACCGAAGAAATTTTCTCTGGCGTCACCTTCCAGATCGCTGAGCGGGAGCACGTTGCGCTCGTTGGGGTCAACGGCGCCGGCAAGTCAACCGTGCTCCGGATCATCGATGGCATCGAGCACGCAAACGGCGGTGAGATCGTGCAGGCGTCTGGCTTGCGCATCACCTACCTGCCCCAGGAAGCGTATTTCACCAGCTCGAACACGTTGCGCGAAGAGGCCCGGTCGGCGTTTGCCCACGTCATCAGGATCGCCGAGCGCATGCGTCAGATCGAGCACGACATGGCTGCCGCCGGTGACGAACTCGACGCCTTGCTGATCGAGTATGACGAACTGCAAACGAAGTTCGACCTGACCCGTGGCTACGACATCGAGCACCGGACCGACGAGGTGCTTTTCGGTCTTGGCTTCACTGAAGACCTGTTCGACCAGCCAGTCGATCGTCTCAGCGGGGGCCAGAAGACGCGCCTTGCGCTGGCCAAGGCGCTTCTCGCCGATCCTGACCTCCTCCTGCTCGACGAGCCGACGAATCACCTCGATCTTGAGATGCTGGAATGGCTCGAAGGGTTCCTCCGGACCTGGCCCGGCGCCTGCTTGATCGTGTCGCACGACCGCTATTTCCTGGATCGGGTCACGACCCGGACGCTGGATCTTTCGTTCGGGCGACTCGAGGACTATCCGGCACCGTACGCCAGGTACCTTCCGATGCGCGAAGAGCGGATGCTGCGGCGGGTCAAGGAGTACGAAGAGCAGCAGGAGTACATCGCCCGCCAGGAAGACTTCATCCGCAAGTACGGAAATGGCCAGCGCTACCGCGAAGCACGGGGACGGCAGAAGAAGCTCGACCGGCTGGAACGGATCCCGCGGCCCATGGAGCATGACCGCCTTCACCTGCGGCTGGGCGGTCCGGTCCGCAGCGGGCGCACCGTGTTATCGACGACCGAGATGCGCATCGGTTATGTCGATCCAGATGGGGAAGAGACGCTCATCAACGCCCCCGAACTGGAAGTCGAACGGGGCGACCGGATCGGTCTGCTCGGACCTAATGGCAGCGGGAAGACGACGCTCCTGAAGACCCTAATGGGTACCCTGCCAGTACTCACGGGTGAGTACATCCTTGGCACCAATGTGAAGCCGGGCTACTACGCGCAGTCGCACGAGCAGTTGCGGGGCAAGGAGAATGGAACTCCACTCTCGGCGATCCTCGATACCGGGCCGATGAATGAGGAGTACGCGCGGACTTACCTTGGCCGATTCCTCTTCACCGGGGATGATGTCTACAAGGCGATCAGTGCGCTCTCCGGCGGTGAGCGATCGCGTCTGGCGCTGTCGGTCCTGCTCCTTGAGCAGGCGAATTTCCTGATCCTCGATGAGCCTACCAACCACCTCGATATCCATGCTCGCGAAACCCTGGAGACGATGCTCAACGATTTCGATGGCACGATCCTGTTCGTTTCCCATGACCGGTACTTCATGGACCGCGTGGCGACCAAGCTGTGGATCGTCGAGAACGAGACGATCAGCACCGAGGTCGGGAACTACACCGACTACCAACGGGCACTGGGCCGGCGCGAGGCATTGCTGGCTGACCCGGAGCCGGAGCCCGCGGCAGTGATTGCCGAGCCGCTGAATGGTGATTCGAATGGCGTCGCCGATCTGGTCGTCACGGCCAAGGGCAAGCCGCGTCGCCTGACCGACGCCGCGGTGCAAAAGGAACTTGGCCAGGTCGAGCGCCAGATCGCCAAGCTCGAGGGCCGCCTCAATGAAATCAGCGATGGCCTGGCGATCGCCAGCATCGATGAGGACACGGCCGCGATCGGCCGTCTTGGGAAGGAATACGAACGCACCCAATCTGACCTGGATGAAGCTTACGCCCGGTGGGAAATCGTCTCCAAATCGGTCGAGGTGGCCGTCTGATGACC
>JALZMD010000147.1 GCA_030858375.1 Chloroflexota bacterium | reverse complement strand
TGGCCGGTCTTGTGCCGGCCATTGGTTGCCTAATAGCCAACCTTGGCCGCGATCGCGCCTTCCAGGAACCCTTGGATTTCCTCGACCGGGATGCGGTCGATCACCGGGCGGAAGAACCCTTCGACGATCAGCTTCTGCGCTTCCGACCGCGGGATGCCGCGTGACTCAAGGTAGAAGAGATGCTCTTCCTCAACCTGGGACACCGTCGCGCCGTGGGTGCAGCGGACATCGTTGGCGCCGATCTCCAGGTTCGGGATCGTGTCGGCCCGCGCCTCGCGGCTCAACACCAGGTTCCGGTTCTGCTGGTAGGCATCGGTCCGCTGCGCACCCTCCCAGACCTTGATCAGGCCAGAGTAGACGGACCGCGCCCGTTCCTTGAGCGCGCCCTTGAATTCGAGGTCGCTGGTGGTGTACGGCTTTTCGTGCAGCTGCCATGTGTGGTGGTCGAAGAACTGGTCACCGTCAGCGAAGAAGATGCCCAGCATTTCGGCCAGGGCGTTCTCGCCTCGCAGATGAGCGCCGATCGAGTTCTTGGTGAACTTCGAGCCGAGTGTGACCTGGAGCGACTTGAGTTCCGCGTCTCGCCCAAGCACCGATCGCTCGGTCATGAAGTTCCAGACGTGGCGGCCCCAATCCTGGACCTGCACGTAGCGAAGCCTGGCGTTGTCACGGACGATCAACTCGACGACTGCCGAGGTGAATGTCGCCTCTTCCATCGTTTCCGACTGGAAGGCGTCCACGAAGAACGCCTCGGCGCTCTCCTCGACCACGATCAACGAGTGCGTGAACGTCGCCTGGCCAGCCTTGGTGTCCACGGCAAAGGCACGGAACGGACGTTCGACCGAAACGCCCCGTGGCACGTGCAGGAAGGTGCCGGTCTGCCAGAATGCAGCGTGCAGGGCTTCGAACTTGCCGAAGCCGGTTGGCACGGCTTCGGTGGAAAACGACGCCTTGACCAGGTCGGGATGCTGCTGGATCGCCGTGTCGAGATCGCAGAAGACTACGCCCTGTGCGGTCACCTCGGGCGCAACATCGGCGAAGGCCACGCCGCCGTCCTTGTGTACGACGATTCCGGCCCGCTGATCGCGTTCACCGAACTGGAGCGAATGCGAGGCGTCGGCCCCGGAGGTGAGTTGCTCAAGTGAGGTGACGCGCTCGGTTGCCGTGAGCACGGGAGCGAAACGATCGAGCTTCAGGCGACGAAGGTCGGTGCGGCGCCATTCCTCATCGGATCGGGATGGCATCGGCAATGATTCGAATGTCTCCCACGCGACCAGGCGTTGTTCAAGGACCCAGGCGGGTTCGGCCTTGGCCAGTGAGAGGGCAATCACGGCGTCGCGCGTAAAGTTCGCGAGATCCACGCTGCGATTGGGTTTGGTGGGAATGGTTGCTTCCATAGATACCTCATGCACGTTGGCCGCCACGAGGGCGGCCGGTACGGTTGCGGAGCTTGCTCCGCCCTGTCCGCTCCCGTGGCCGGCACAAGACCCCGGCCAGTACGAAAGGGGAAATTTCTCGTACGGGAGGATCTTGTGCCCTCCCTCGCCATGACCGGATCACGATTCGCCATGGCGAGCGGCAGGATCGGTTACCCGACCGAGCCTTCCATTTCGAGCTGGATCAGGCGGTTGAGCTCAACCGCGTATTCGAGCGGGAGCTCCTTGGCGATCGGCTCGATAAACCCGTTGACGATCATGCTCATCGCCTCGGTTTCGCTCAGGCCACGGCTCTGGAGGTAGAATATCTGCTCGTCGGCAACCTTCGAAACTGTGGCCTCGTGGCCGATTGACACGCGCTCTTCTTCGATCTCCATGTATGGATAGGTGTCGGTCTTGCTGGTCTCGTCGAGCAGGAGCGCGTCGCAGACGACGCTGCTCTTGACGTTCTCGGCGCCCTTGTGGACCTTGACCAAGCCTCGGTATGACGACCGGCCCGTGCCCTTGGAGATTGACTTCGAGGTGATCTGCGACGACGTGTTTGGCGCGGCGTGGACCATCTTGGCGCCAGCGTCCTGGTGCTGGCCGTCACCGGCAAAGGCCACAGAGAGCACTTCGCCGCGGGCGCCTGGCTCCATCATCCAGACGGCCGGGTACTTCATCGTCACCTTGGAGCCGAGGTTGCCATCGACCCACTCCATCGTCGCGTCCTTGTAGGCAGCGGCCCGTTTGGTGACGAGGTTATAGACATTTTTCGACCAGTTCTGAATCGTGGTGTAACGGACGCGGGCGCCCTCCTGAACCACGATCTCGACGACCGCCGAGTGGAGGCTGTCAGTCGAGTAGGTCGGGGCCGTGCAGCCCTCGACGTAGTGCACGTAGGAGCCTGGCGCAGCGATGATGAGCGTCCGCTCGAACTGGCCCATGTTCTCGGCGTTGATCCGGAAATACGCCTGCAGCGGCACTTCGATCCGCACGTTCTCCGGCACGTAGACGAACGACCCGCCAGACCACGTTGCCGAGTTGAGCGCGGAGAATTTGTTGTCGGCGTAGGGGATGATCGTGCCGAAATACTGCTTGACGAGATCCGGGTACTCACGGACCGCGGAGTCCATATCGAGGAAGATCACACCCTGGGATTCGAGGTCTTCACGCAGCGAGTGGTAGATGACCTCGGATTCGTACTGGGCGCCGACGCCGGCCAGGAACTTGCGCTCCGCCTCCGGGATGCCGAGCTTCTCGAAGGTGTCCTTGATGTAGGAAGGAACTTCGTCCCAGGTCTTGCCCATCCCTTCGGACGGCTTGATGTAGTAATAAATGTCGTCGAAGTCAATGTCATTGATGGCGTCGCTGCCCCAGTTCGGCATTGGCCGCTTCTCGAAGTGATCGAGTGACTTGAGGCGGTAATCACGCATCCAGTCCGGCTCGTTTTTCATGTGCGAGATGTTCTCGACGACCTGGCGGTTCAGGCCCTTCTCGGACTTGTAGACATACTGTTCGGCGTCGTGGAAGCCATACTTGTAATCGCCAATATCGACCTGTGCAACCATGCTGATGCTCCTTGCTGGGATGAATCGATCCGAGGCCTGGCGGGCCGGCACAAAGGCCGATCCCTACGGACACGACGGCCTACACCACCGCGAAGTTGGCCCGGAGCTTCTCGTAGCCCTGGGATTCGAGTTCGAGGGCGAGCTCGGGACCGCCGCTTTGGACGATCCGGCCGCTCATCATGATGTGGACGTAATCCGGCTTGATATAGTTGAGCAGCCGCTGGTAGTGCGTGATCAAAAGCGTGCCCATGTTCTCATTGGCCAGCTTGTTGACACCCTCGGAAACCACGCGCAGGGCGTCGATATCGAGGCCAGAATCGGTCTCGTCGAGGATCGCCAGGGTTGGCTCCAACAGCGCCAGCTGGAGGATTTCGGCACGCTTCTTCTCGCCGCCGGAGAACCCTTCGTTCAGGTAGCGAGTGGCGAACGAATCGTCCATGTGCAGCAGTTGCATCTTCTCGCGCATCAGCCGTCGGAATTCACGAGGCGTAAATGCAGGACGGTCGTCGCCGCTGGCGGCGGCACGGGCCTTCCGGGTATTGGTCACCGCCATCCGCAAGAAGTTGGCCATCGAGACGCCGGGAATCACGGTCGGGTACTGGAAGGCAAGGAAGATGCCGAGGTGCGCGCGCGCTTCCGGCGCCAGTTCGAGGATATCCTCGCCGAAGAAGCGTGCCGAGCCTTCGGTCACTTCGTAGGCGGGGTTGCCGGCCAGCACGTTGGCTAGCGTGCTCTTGCCGGAGCCGTTAGGCCCCATGATCGCATGGACCTCGCCCGCATTAATGGTCAGATCGACACCCTTGAGGATTTCCTTGTCTTCAATGGATGCGTGAAGATTTTCGATCGCGAACATTGGAACCTGAGGTTCCTTGCTGGTGTCCGTCATGGCGTACCCGTAAATCCTCCCGAGTGGTTCGGCGTCTCACGAAATCGTGGACGCGTTGACAATCACGCTATGCAGGCGCCGCGTGGCTGGCGCGTTCGGCCACCGTTGCCGCCTTGAGTCCAGTGTTCCTGGATCCCTGGCAGGACCGGCACAAACCGTTGAACAGCGTGTGATGACTGGAGATTGTGAATTCGGATTGTTCTTCGGCGACGTGCCGCGCCATCAGCGCCACCGGTACGTCGACGTCGACGATGATGCCGCAATCGGTGCAGTGGACATGGTCGTGGCGCTCGACGCGCTTGTCGAAACGGCTTGCCTGGTCAGCGAATGTCAGTTCCTGGATCAAGCCATGTTCAGCCAGCAGGTGCAGTGTTCGATAGACCGTGCCGTAGGCAATCGTCGGGTACTGCCGCCGGACGCGTTCGAAGATCTCGCCAGCCGTGAGGTGACCGTCGTAGGATTCGACCTCTGCCTGGATGATCGCTCGTTGCGTTGTATTCCGGTAACCGGTGATTTTTTCGGCAGCCACGTCTGCTGTCCTTCCAGATGAACCCATATGCACACCCGGGCCGGGCGCCGCCCCTGATCGTCATTGGCAGTAGTTGAGAATAAGTCTCGTTCCCAACACTCAAAGTATACCAGTCTCGTCGGATTTCCACTACCCATACCCGAGTATAGAACTCGGGTATGGGTAGTAGTGCCGAATCTACCGGTGTGTGGCCAGGCCGGCGAGGATCACCCGCCCTTCCTCGCTTCTCCGCCAGGCCCAAACCGAAATCCCGTGTGCCTCGATGCCGTGAGCCGACAGCGTGGTGCGGATCTGGCTGCGATGCTCGGTGGTGTGGTGAATAATCTGGGCGAACAGGTGCGATTTTGCGAGGGTGAATCCTTTCTCTTCATCCATGTCGATGAAGAACATGTCGTCGGTTAATCCGTCGACGGAGGCCACGAGCGCCGTGTGAGCCAATTCGGCGACGGAGCGTGGTTCGTCCCAGCCACTGATCGGGCCGTTCTGCTCACAATTGAGGACCTCTGGTGTGTCCGGAAAGATACGCACGTAGTCGGCATCGCTGGAGATCAGATGGCGGATCGTGTCGATCGAACTTCCGTAGGTGCCTGGTACCGTGAGTTCCAGCTGGTCGGCCGGGAGCCGGTAAAGAAACTTGATCAGGGCTGGTTCGACCAGCGATGGTGACGAAAGACATTTGACCATAGGTTCATGGAGCGGTTCCTTGGCAGGCTGGGATGATGGATAGGCACAGCGATCGCAACCGTACGCGCGGCGGTCGACCACACGACCGAGGGTCGATGTTGATCGCCGCACCACTTTCAAGGAGCGACCTCTTCAGGTAGCCGTTTCCGCTGCCCAAGAATATGAAGTCTATCCTTCCGCCGTGGGTCACGGCAGCCGCTGTTCCCAGGATCTCAGCGTTTGTGTCGGGGGGGCATCGTTCAATAGTCATTCCGCAGCGAGTGCCAGCGAGTGAAGGAATGTCTCGCCGCAACGATAAAGGAGCAAGGTTATCTGCGACGACGAGGAGACCCTCTTGTCGGCTGCGCCTCCCGGCGGGATGACGTTCCAGTCGCTTCGCTCTGGGCCGGGCGAAACCACCAGGAGTCATGCTCACCGTTGGAGGAAATATGTCCTGCTTGAGATAGGTACCCATGAAAGGTTGGGATGATGGGTCCGCCCACGTTGCTCATGGCCAACTAGATGAAACCGCCAGGTACGCTACTGAAGAGCAACACATATCCCCAGGGGTCGCGGATCGTGAATGTCCGGTCTCCCCACCACTGATCGGTCAGGTCCTCGACGATCTCCACGCCGTCCGCCGACCGGAACCGCTCGACGTACCCATCGACTGGCGAATCTAGATGGAAGTAGAGGGTTACGCCGCCGCTTCCGCTACCATTGGCCTTCGCGAAGGTAGGGTCGCGCGAGACGAGGAACTTCGCCTCGTCGAAGCTGGCCACGAAGATGTTGGGGCGGCCACTTTCCGGATCCTTCCCGAACACGTCAACGGTAAGGCCGAGGCCGTCGCGATAGAAGCGAATTGCGCGTTCGATATCATCGATATACAGGACCGGTTGCACGTCGGACATGATCCATCCTTGCCTACACGGGAAGCGACCGGGAGTTCGGATATTGACGGAGCGGACCGTTTCGGTCAAGCGTTGCCGGTTAGCGCTTCATCCACGGGTCCAGCGCGTCGCGCAGGCCGTCGCCGATGAAGTTGAAGGCGAGCACGGTCAACGAGAGCACCAGGGCCGGGAAGACGAGCATATAGGGGTGCGACCGCATCTGCGGAATCGCGTCGCTGATCATCAGGCCCCAGCTCGGCATCGGCGGGAGAACCCCCAGGCCAAGGAAACTGATCCCCGCTTCGTAGAGGATCGCGCCGGGTATCCCGAGCGTGGCGGCAACCACGATCGGTGCGATCGTATTCGGAAGCAGATGGCGCCGGACAATCTGGCTGTCGTGCGCGCCGAGTCCCCGCGCCGCCTCGACATACTCCTTCTCCTTGAGCGACATCGTGTTGGCGCGCACGATCCGGGCTACCGTCAGCCAGCTCACCAAACCAAGCCCGATGTAGACGCCAATCAGTCCGCCGGTCCGGGCGTCGAAATCGGCGAGGAGTTTGGTGAAGCCGGTTGGTTCACTGCCGAACTGGCCACGCAGGAACGTCATGATCAAGATCACGAAGAGCAGGTTCGGCATCGCGTAGAGCACATCGACGAAGCGCATGATCAGCGTGTCGGTCTTGCCGCCCACGTATCCGGCAATCAGGCCCATCGGGACGCCGATGAGCAGGATCACGCACTGCACCACAACACCAACGGTCAGGGAGATCCTGGCCCCGAAAATCAGGCGCGTCATCAAATCTCGGCCAAGTGCGTCCGTCCCCATGGGATGGGCCCAACTTGGACCCTGCAGCGAGACCGAGAGATCCTGGTCGGAATAGGTTTGCGGGAGCAGCTCCGGAACGATGACGGCGATGGCGGCGATTGCCACGATGAAGAAGGCGGCCAATTTGGCCAGTTTGTTCTTGCAAAATTGGTGCCAGGCGCTGGTCCAGAATCCCGCAACGCTCGCGGAACGGCGCATTGCATCGTGCGCACCGGTCAATGCCGTGGTTGTGGGCGCAGCCAGCATTCACAGTCCTTCTCCGCACCTGCGGCTAGCGAGAGACGATTCGTGGATCGAGGAGCGGATAGAGGAGATCCACGATCAGGTTCATGACCGAGATCACGAATCCGAACAACAGCACGGTACCGAGTATGACCGGATAATCCCGCTCTGTAATGCTCGAAACAAAGTAGCGTCCCAACCCTGGTACCGAATACACGGTTTCCACGAAGAACGAGCCCGTGATCACGTCCGCCAGGATCACGCCGGATACCGTCAGCACGGGAATCAGGGCGTTCCGGATGGCGTGGCGGATGACCACCCACCGCTCATTGAGGCCCTTGGCGCGGGCGGTCCGCACGTAGTCGGCGGACAGCACATCAAGCATGCTGGCCCGGGTATAGCGGGCCAGGACCGCTGCCGGGTAAAGCGAGAGCGCGATTGCGGGAATGATGATCTTGGTGCTGAAAATCCCATCCCACCCACCGGTTGGCAACAAGCCCAACTGGCTGGACAGCACCAGGACGAGGAGCGACACGATGACGTAGGAAGGGGTCGAAATGCCAACGATCGCCACAAAGCTGGTGACGTAGTCGATCGCGCTGTTGTGCTTGAGTGCGCCAATCGTCCCCAGCGTCACGCCAACAACCAGGGCAATCGTCATGGCGGCGATTCCCAGGGCCAGAGACACCGGGAATGTATCGCTGATGATATCGGTCACCGTTCGCGATCGTTGGGCAAATGACGGACCAAAGTCACCTTGAACCGCGTTGCCCAGGTAGGTGACATATTGTTGCCAGAGTGGGTCGTTGAGCCCGTATGCCTCATTCAGTCGTTCGAGCACGACCGGATGCACCGGCTTCTCGCCTTGCGACCAGGGCCCACCGGGCGTGGAGTGAATCAGCAGGAACGTAAGGGTGTAAACGGCCAACAGGGTGGGAATGAGGAGCAACACCCGCCGGATGATATAGGCCCCTCGGTTCATTCTGCTCTATCCGATCAAGTTTATGGCGAATCACACGGCGATTGACTGGTCGATCTTCGCGTAGGAGAGGACCTGATTCGACCGGCAGCCACGGCTGGCAAACCACGGGCTTGTCGCATCGAGCCAGTCCAGAGCGAAGCGTGGGATCTGCCCGGCTGGCTGCGGCGGGCCGTTCAGGGCGGACAACCCTGCATGTTGGCGGCCCTGATGCCGTATGCGTCCGCCCCTACCCTGGTCGCGATATCGCTGGGCATCTCCGGCGGGGTCGATATTTGGCACGCTTGGAGAGGTGATGGCAGGGGTTACAGGAAGCCTTTGCCGAACTCTCTATGCAGGCATTCGACGCCGCGGATCTGGCTACGGCCAGTGCTCCCGGCCGGCCGGGAGCACTGGCTGGCAAACGATACCGTTATTCGGCCGCGATCTTGATCGTTCGCAGGTGAACGAACGAGAGCGTGGGCTGGAGATAGAGATCCTTGACGTATGGCTTGACCGCCCGCGCCGCCAAGCCGCGATAGAGCGGGATGATCGGCGCCTCTTCGACCAGGATACGCTCGGCGTTCTGGTACTGGGTGTTTCGTTCTTCCTCATTGATATTGGATACCGCTGCCGCTGCGAGCGCGTCGTACTCCTCGTTTACCCAGTGGCTGCGGTAATGATTCGCCTGGCTGGTGAAATTCTGGTTGTGCCAGTTCGAAGGATCGACGAAGTCGGAGCCCCATGAACCGGTATAGACACCGAAATTTTGCGTCTCCCGTCCCGCCCGCCAATCCGTATAGGTCGATTCCTCGATTGGCGCCAGGG
>JALZMD010000136.1 GCA_030858375.1 Chloroflexota bacterium | reverse complement strand
CCAGGATCGAGCGGAACGCGACCATAAGGAGGATGAAACTCAGGCCAAGCACGAATGCGAAGACGATCGGGAGGCTCTCGATCAGCGCGTTGTCGAAGTCGATGGTGTCGGCGGTTGAACCCGTGATATAGACGGTGTCCGCCGCTTCGCCAAAGACTCCCGGCACGACATCGTTGCGCAACTCCTTCACCAGCGCCTCGGCGTCGGGTGAGTAGGGATCGGCGTTAGTGATCGCATCGACGACGGTGATGCGATTGTCCGGGCTGATCTCGGAAGTTACCTCGCCATACCGTCCGTCGGCTTGCAGCGCCGTCATTAGGGTCGCCACGTCTTCCTGAACGCCGGCGCTGGTAGCGTCCCCTTCGATTACGACCCTGACCGGCGATTCGAGGCCAGCCGAAAAGTCATCGGCAAGCACCTGGAACCCGCGCGTGAAGTCAGTATCCGGTAGCGAACTGGTTTCCTGGGCGCCGATGTTCATGGTGAGAACCGGAGCGGCGCAGGCGAGCAGGATGACGAGCGAGGTCAGGAACCAGGCAACCGGCCGGCGCATCACCGCGCTGGCGAGGTGCCCCCACAGGCCGGAACCGATCCTGGTTTCGAATTCGCGATAGCCGGTGCGATCCTGGCGCCGGAGCTTGCGGATCATGCCCAGCCGCGGAAGGTTGGCCCAATCGCCGATCAGGCGAACCATGGCCGGGACCAGGGTGAGGGCGGCAGCCACGGCAACAACCACGACGAGGGCCGCCGAGAGCCCCATCCCCTGGAAGAAGTTGAGCGGAAGTAGGAGCAATCCACAAAGCGCCAGGATGACGGTTCCACCAGAGAACAGCACGGCCTTGCCGGCACTGCCGCCAGCGCGTTCGATCGCATCCATCTTGAGGGCGCCATTCCGGCGCTCTTCACGGAATCGTTCGAAGAAGAAGAGCGCGTAGTCGATACCGACCGCAAGCCCGATCATGCTCACCAACGTCATCGCGTTGGAGTCCAGCACGAGCACATTGGCCATCAGCATCACGAAGCCGGTGGTGATCGCGATCGAGACCACGCCGATCGCCAGGGGCAGGATCGGCGCGATCAACGCCCCGAAGACGATGACCAGCACGATCCCGGCTACCGGCAGCCCGATACTCACTTCCTTGGAGAGGTCTTCCTCGGCAATGGTCGAGAAGGTCGCGTTGCCGCTCACCTCTCCGACCGCATAGACATCGATTTCGGATGTCGCCGCCGCCTGGGCATCCTCGACAAATGCTTCGCCGCGCTCTGCGTACTCGTCGGAATCCTCATTCAGGGTTACCGGCATGAGGAGCGAATTGCGGTCCCCTGAGACGAGCCCGGCCGCTTCCGGCACACCCGCTGCCTGGAGATCGAAGTAGTTCGTCACCTCGGCAATATCGGCGGACCAGCCCTCATCGAGATTGGCGATGGTGCCATCGACGGCTGCCTTGAACTCGGGATCGTCGACGGTGTACGTCTCGGAGTGAACGACGATTGTTTCGCGGGTGCGTGCATCCTCGCCAAAGTGCGTGTCGATCAGGTCGGCGCCGACCTGGGAGTCAACGGCGTTGGTGAATCCGCCGCCTTCGCCGGTCATGGGGCCACTGAACGTATTTCCGAGCAACGTCACCGCAACCAGCAACACGACCCAGGCAAGCAACGTCCGCCACGGGTGGCGGGCGCTGACCCCGGCCAGCTTCTGGGGTGAAAACGATGGGAAAGCCACGACGCACAACTCCTTTGAATCACTTCGGAACGCGTACTTTAACGCGATCGACCGTAATTCGATTGTGCGTCCGGATCATTCGGATTCAGAGCAGGGGAACGGGAGAGTCGCGGGTGAGGATATCCCCCACGATGGGGGTGGGTTTACCTTTGGGGAATGCCGCGCGTACCCGAATCGTTGCGCGATGGTAAGGGCTGCGGCCCATCCTCTCATCGTCATCCCGATGAATCAGGGATCCCCTGGCGGACTCGGCACGGGCCTGCCCTGAGGCGTGGTACCGCTTCGCGGGGGATCCCTCGCAAGCTCGAAATGACGGTTCTTGAGGCAGCAAGAATCACGGATCCGAAGGCAACTTGTTGGCTCCTGTCCGGACGAAGGCTGGCTTTGCAGGTTCAGCGCTCGTCGGAGCCGAGGCGAAGGAAGGTGAGGACGGCCAGGACGCGGCGGTGAACGGACTCGGCATCTTCCAGGCCAAGCTTGGTAAAGATGCCACGGATGTGCTTCTCGACCGTGCCTTCGCTGACGAACAGGGCATCAGCGATCGCGTTGTTGGTGCGGCCCTCGGCCATCAGTGCCAACACCTGCTGCTCGCGCTGCGTGAGCGCGGCCAGCCGCTCGTCCCGCCGTCGACGCGTCACCAGCTGGGTGACGACTTCGGGGTCGAGCACCGTGCCGCCGCTGGCGACCCGTCGCACGGCGACGATGAATTCGCGTACATCTGCGACCCGGTCCTTGAGCAGGTAGCCGACCCCGCTCGTGCCCCGTTCGAGCAGCTCGGCAGCGTAGCGTTCTTCGACGTATTGGGAAAACACAAGGATGGGCGTATTGGGCACGCGGCGGCGAGCCTCGATCGCGGCCCGGAGACCTTCGTCGCGGAAGGTTGGCGGCATCCGCACATCGACGATCGACACATCCGGCCGCTCACGAACAACAGCCTCGACCAGGTCAGTGCCGTTGTCGACCGCCGCGACGATCTTGCAATCGTTCTCGGTCAGCAGCCGGACAAGCCCCTCACGAAGGAGTACGGCGTCTTCGGCTATCGCCACGCGCATGGAACTTCACCGTCCGGATCGAGGCGTCACCTCACGACGAGCCCGGAAGGTGCCGGACTTCTTCCGAGAGCATACGCCTGGAACGGCGATAGAACCACCGATGAATGCGGCAGGCCCATCAGGCGCAGGGAATCTCGACCTTGATCGTGGTGCCCTTGCCAGGAGGGCTGCTCAACCAGAATTGGCCGTCCAACGCCAGGATACGGTCCCGTAGGCCACGGATACCTGTCCCATTAACTGGGTTCGCCCCGCCCCGGCCGTTGTCGGTGATCTCCAGGTGCAACCATCCCCGGTTGCGGTTGATCGACACCTTCGCCTTCGTCGCCTGGCTGTGCTTGGCGACGTTCGTGAGCGCTTCGACGACGACAAAGTGGGCTGTGCCTTCGACTTCGTCGGGTTGCCGCTCCTTGAGCTTGATCTCAACTTCGACCGGAATCGGGGAGCGCCCGGCGATCGCCGATATCGCCGCGTCCAACCCTCGATCAGTGAGGACAGCCGGGTGAATGCCCCGCACCAGGTCTCGCAGTTCGGCCAGCACCAGTTTCGAATCCTCATGCGACGACTCGATCAACTTCCTCGCCGCTTCCGGATCACTCACCAGTTTCTCGCGGGCCCGGCCGAGTTCCATCGCCAGCGCAACGAGGCGCTGCTGGGCGCCGTCGTGCAGATCGCGCTCGATCCGGCGGCGTTCGAGGTACATCGCCCGCATCACGGCCGAGCGGCTCTCGGTCAACTCCTCGACGCGTTCGGTGAGAACCTCCTCGGTCGAGGGTGCGAGGAATCGGTGGGCGACCCGCACGTGGAGCAATGCTGTCAGGTTGATCAACATGCTGAATGGGACAATCAGGACTAAACCCACAAGCATTGCCAGGACCGCTTCGAAGAAGCTGCTGATATCCCAGAAGAACAGGCTGGCATCGCCACCGAAGATGACAATGATGGGTGCGAGCAAGAGCGGGATCGGGATCCAGACCACAATCAGGCCGAGGATACCCAACGGCGTCAGCAGCAGCAGGTACCACATGTCCCGCCAAAATTGAGGGTTCCGGAGCACCATCCACGCTCGTTTCCACGGGCTGGACGACGGCTCGAAGTAACGGTATGGGGTGGGAATGTCGACACCGAGGAAGACTCGCAGCCGGTGCCGCTCCACCTGGGCTCCCCAGATCACCAGCGCGAACAGGGCGGCCAGGATCGGGATTCCGACCCAGACGATCGACAGCGTCAGGCCGGCGGCCGCGATGAAAACGATCGTGAACAGCCAGAACAGGCCCAGAGCGAAGCTGAGCAGGAGGAAAACCGCGTCGCTGAGAACCCGCCAGTCCTTGATGTAGGGGAGGTTGCGAATCGAGCGCCAGTAGCGGTCGAAATCGGCAGGGGGTGCGGCTGCGAACGTGTGGTTGAATCCCGGCAGGAATCCCGCGCGAGCTGCCTTGTCCCTCGACGCCCCAGGATCATGGTCCTTGCGCTTTCGTCGGAGCCTCATCGTCATGTGTCCTCGTGATACGGATGCCAATCAAATCGCTAACTGGAGTATCGATCCCATCCGGGCCGGAACGGCAGTGGGAAACCGGCCATTTCACTGGTGAGGATATCCCCCAGATCGAGGATAGCGGATATGATCCACTTTTCGATTCCCGTTCGAGGAGCATGGAATGGCCCGCTTCCTGGTATTGACGACGTTTACAAGTGCCGAGGCCCGGATGGCCCATCGCCCGGCTCATCGCGAGTACCTGCGCGAGCAGGTCGCCCAGGGAAAACTCCTGATGGCGGGTCCGTTCGCTGACGAGTCGGGGGGGCTCATCATCTTCGAAGCAGACGATGAGGCCGAAGTCGGTGAGATCATGGCGAACGATCCGTTTACGACGGAAGGCGTGTTCGCCACGACCGAGATCCGCCCCTGGACGTTGGTTGCGGGGCAGTAGACAGGACCGGGCAAAGACCGTCCAACGATTTGCACGAACCGCAATACGTGGAGGGGAGGGCTAACGGGCCGCAAAGACCAACTTCGCCTCCCCTTCTTTGCCCGCGTATGCCCTCCCGTCTGGTCGCCGTGCCACCAAGGCGCCGACAGCCGGAACGACCGGTCACCGTACCGAGAACAGAGTGTCATCGTGGAAGTGCGGGAGGGCAGGCACGGGCCAACTCCCCCTTGCCCACCTGTTCTCAATGGCCCGTTAGCTCTCCCCTACGAAACACTCTCGTGAATCTCCTTCTTGATGAGCGCAGTGACGACGCGTTCCGGCGTGAACGGCAGATCGCTCAGCCAGATCCCAACGGCATCGTGGAGGGCGGCCGCTACGGCAGGCGCGAACGGCACGAGCGGCATCTCGGCCATGCCTCGCGCCCCGAACGGTCCAACCGGATCGGCCAGTTCAAGGATCACCGGTACGATCTCGATCGGCATGTCGAGCGAGGTCGGCAACAGGTAGGTGCTGAAGTGCGGCGTCATGACCTGGCCGTCGCGAACGATGAAATTCTCGAGCAGCGTGTAGCCTAGCGCCTGGGCAAGGCACCCTTCGATCTGGCCCTCGACCTGCTGCCGGTTAATCGCCTTACCGACGTCGTGGGCGCTGACAATCGCCCGGACCGAAACGTTTCCTGTGATCGAGTTGACGTCGACCACGACGGCTTGGGCAGCGTAGCCGTAACAGAAGTTCGGCCGGCCCGCGCCGGTGGCTGGATCGAGCGCCGTGGTTGCCGGTGGCCGAAAGTTGGCGGTGGCCACGACGTGCTGTTCCTCGCTGCCCTGATAGCGCTGCAAGGCGTCCATAGCGGCGGCGTGGACCGCGCCACCGGCGAGCAGGGTCAGGCGAGAGGCAGAGGCCGACCCGGCGTTTGGCGC
>JALZMD010000132.1 GCA_030858375.1 Chloroflexota bacterium | reverse complement strand
AGCACACGGAACCGCAACCCGGCACCGGATCGCAGCCGTACGCCACCGGCGTTGATGACGCGGGCGTCGGTCGACTGCGCCAGTGCGGGCATGACCGCTGGGAAGACCGTAGCAGTCGCTAACGCGGCCGATCCGACGAGAAAACGACGACGAGAAATGATGGAACGTGAAACCATGAGACCACTCCTCCGAGTGCGATGTCCCTGGTTGGGATTCCCCAGCGTATCCACCGGGACTGGCGATACCGTGTCGTCTGAACCGTTCTTACCCTGCCTATGCAGCGGATGGGAAACCTCTGTGGTTTCACTGTGGAAGACATGAAAATGGGCCGGAACGATCCCGGTGTTGGCGGCATTACCCGAATCCGGCACGGACCGATGGTGGACGACCAATTGGTCACGCCCCGGTCGATCCCAACCAGGGCGTGACATAATTCGACACAATGCTAGATCCAGACGAGGAACTTCTTGGCCACCCAGCCCCGGAGACCGCCGTTGAATTGGACATTGACCCACACGTAGCCGTTGGCTTCCTGAGGCATGTCGGTTGTGACGAACCCGGTCGCCCCGGCGGAAACGTGCCCCAGAATCTGGCCGCTCAACCCCGGGTGTTTCCGGACATTCAACGGCCCGCTGGCCGCCCGGACCCAGGCACGATCCAATCCGGCGCCGGGCGCCAGGACCGAAGTCACGATCCACCCCGTCACGCTCCCCAAAGACACTTTGTACCAGAAGTGCCCGTTGGCCTCGACTGGGCCGTCCTTGATCGTGCCGGTGGTGCCGCTGGAGACCGTCGAAACCACCCGGTAGTCAGTTCCCGGCCCACTCCGCAGATTGCCCCTGCCCCCACCGGCTTCGACATGGACCATCTGGCCGATCTCGAATCCATCCGAGGGGATGGGCGCGAGGAAGGTGTAGACGACAAACCCGGTCGCGCCCGACGAAACCACCCTGACCTTGGCCCATTCGTAGCCATCGGCCGTTCCACCCGAAGCGAGATACTCGACGCTGGTTCCCATCGCAAGGGAAGCCAGGATCTTGTAACCAAGTCCTGGACCCGATCGGAGCCGGAGTCCGGGGTTGATGACCACGAACATGTCAGAGGCGGTCGCACTGGCGGGCGACAGCCCAAGCAAGGTTGGGGCGATGGCCAACGCGGTGGCGGTGGCCGACCCGGCGAGAAAACGACGGCGCGACAGAATAGTGTGAAGAACCATGAGACCACTCCTTTGAGCGTGATGTCCCTGGTTGGAAGTTCCCAGCGTCTCCACCCCGGACTAACTGAGCTGAATCGATTAGGACCCTCTTACCTTGACTTCTGAAACGAGTGACGAATGCCAGAGGTTTCACTGCGGATGAAAAGAAAGTGGGCCCGTTTTCCTGGCGCCAGGAGAACGGGCCCACATGCGAGGATTGGGCCGGAAAACGCCCGGAAACGCTACGTGATCTTGATGTATTTCGTCAATACGTAACCGCTGAGTTCACGGGCGCTTTCGAACGTGACCTCGGCCCACTGGTGACCGTCGGCCTGCACGAAGGTGCGCTGGGTCAGCCAGCCGCGGTGCCCGGTCTGGACCGTACAAACCACCGCTGAGGAGGTGGTCGGGTACTGGCGAATGTTGAGCGGGCCGTTCGTGACTGTGACGTTGTAGGGAATGCCGGGATTACCAGGCGCGGCACCCATCACGACGGTCGTCAGCCAGCCGGTGGAGTTGCCGACCGTAACCTGGTACCAGGTGTAGCCATTGGCCGATACCGGCCCACCCTTGACGACACCCTGCGAGCCCTGGGGGAGGACCTTGATGACGCCCGCGGAAATGCCCGCGTTGGAGCGCAGGATGGCGTTCGCTACCTTGATCCAGACGTTCGCCCCGATCCCGAACGGACCGGTGTTGCCGCCGCTGGTTCCGCGCGTCGAAAGGAGGGTGGCGGCCATGAAGCCCTGTTTGCTACTGGAGAGCAGCATCACCTTGTGCCATTCGTACCCGTTGGCGCTGCCGCCGAAGGCGAGGTAGCGAACCTCGATGCCCCCTGGCCAGCGAGGCGATGACCGGGTAGCCGGTGCTCGCGCCGGACCTTAACCAGGCCCCGGCAGTATTGACGATCCTGGTGTCCGTGGATCGGGCGGACACCGGTTGTATCAACCCTGCCGCTGGCGGCAGGGCGAGTGGGGCCGCCTCGCAGATGAGGACAAACCAACGACGGGAATACACACCACGCGTATCCATGATGAAAAACTCCTTCGCGTGCTCACCGTGTCCAGGGTGTTTCCCCGCGTGCCCGTCTCGGTTGGCAAGGCATATTCGATTGATCGATCCTTACCCACCGGTTCCAACACCGGGCAGAGCAAAATCGTTCCATAGTCGATGCGATCGCCAGGGCCGGATCGTATGCCACAATGCCGGGACGGATTCACCGCCATCGCGAACAGGACCCCGATTGTCTCCCGCCTTCGACCACGAATCAGCCCCCCGGGATTCCTTTTCAGCCAATGGGGTCCGGCGGGGCGTGCAGGCTGCCATTCCGATGGGCATTGGAGTGGCGGTCTATGGTCTCGTCTTCGGGTTGTTGGCGCGTCAGGTGGGACTCAGCTTCGCCGAAAACCTGTTGATGAACCTCGTCGTCTTCGCGGGAGCGGCCCAAACGGCGTCGCTCGACTCGTGGTCATATCCCTTGCCGATCCTCTCGATCGTGGCCACGACGCTGCTGATCAACCTCCGGCTGGTCCTGCTGGGCGCCGCGGCCCGCCCCTGGCTGCAGCACTTGCCCGGACGCCGGGTTTACCCGATGCTGCACATCATGGCCGATGAGGGATGGGCGGTCGCGATGAACGCCCGGCGGCGGGGCGAGCGCGACGTTGGCTTCTTCTTCGGCGCCAATCTCTTCGTCTGGCTCTGCTGGCTGCCCTCGATCGTCGTCGGCCACCTCGTTGGCGGAGGCGTCGGCGACCCAGCCGCCGTCGGCCTCGATTTCGCCTTCACCACGATTTTTGCGGCCACCTTGTTCAGCGGCTATCGAACCCGCTTCGACCTCGTGCCGTGGGGCGCGGCGGGCTTCACGGCATTGTTGGCCTGGTGGCTGCTGCCTGGCACCTGGTACGTCCTCGTGGGGGGCATCACCGGGTTCGTGGTTGGGTTCGCTTTCGGGAAGCCGGCCCTGGCTCCCGGGCCGATGATCGACGGCGCTCCATGACGATCCATCCATCCGCACTCCTGGCGATCGCTCTGATGGCAGTGGTGACGTACGCTTGCCGGGCCGGCGGATACTGGCTCATGGGCCGCGTCACGATGTCGCCCCGGGTCGAGATTGGCCTGACCTACCTGCCGGGCGCTGTCCTCGTCTCACTTGTCGCCCCGGCCATGGCCGAGGAGGGGATTCCCGGCGTGTGCGCCGTGGCGGTGACCGCAATGGCGATGCGCAGGACCAACAACCTGCTCATCGCCATGGTCGCTGGCATCGGCACCGTCTGGCTGGTTCGGCAGATCTTGTAAAACGGATCCATCACGAAGGTGGCGACCCGGTAAGGTCTGATGCCGATTGACTGGGGGTAGCGCGCACCACTGATTGGATGCGACGCATGATTTTGCATGGCGACTTGGAAAGGCAGATCCTGTACGGTCGGCCGCAACACAGTTTGCTGAAGAGGCATCAGTCCACATGGACAGCGGTGTTCGTCGGACCATAGGGCCAACCGGCACATGAGAGAAAGGACCATCAATGACCGAAGCGCAACCAGGACCCGCCAATAAAGCGGAACTTTTGGACGATGTGAAAAAGCGATGGAACGCTTTCGTGGTCTACGTCGATAGTCTTCCCCGCGAGCAGTGGACGGCGCCGGCTGATCCCGCCGGCTGGACCGTTAGCGACCATGTGACGCACGTCACTGCCTGGGACCAGGCAGTGGTCGAACTCTTTCGTGACCGCACACCTCAACAGCGCACGCTTGGGGTGTCGGACGCCGCCTGGGCGTCCGGCATGGATGCGATCAATGAGGAGGTCCGGCAGCGGACCATGGGTCGATCGATTGGGACCGTGAAATCGGAGCGCGACGCCACGTTCGCTGCCCTTCTGAAACACGTGTCCGGTTTTTCCGACGATGACCTCGAACGGCCTGGCGGCGAGTTCGGCCTCGAAGAGGGAGAAACATGTCTCCGCGAAGTACTGGTGGGATACCTCGGCGGTCACTATGATGAGCATCGAAAGCACATTGCCACGATCGTCGAGGGCTAGCCGGTTCGGGCTCCCTTGTGGTAGGGATGGGGATCATGGCAGAGGCACGTCAGAGACCGCAGAATCGGGCCGAATTGCTGGCGGTCATCGCCATCAGCTGGAACGCGTGC
>JALZMD010000130.1 GCA_030858375.1 Chloroflexota bacterium | reverse complement strand
TTGACCGGAACCTGGTACGGCGTGCCGTCCAGCTCGAACCGGCCTTCGGCGATGCGATTGGCGTAGCGCCCGACGATCGCTCCAAAATATGGACTCTTCTCGATGTAGTCATCGAGGTTGTCGAATCCGAGCACGACATTGCCAAGGTTCCCGTGGCGATCCGGCACGGTCAACGACTGGATAATGCCGCCGTAGGTCAGGATCGACACCGACATGCCCGTGTCGTTGGTGAGCGTGTGGCGCTCGACCGGTTGGTTTTCGAACTTGCCAAAGGGCTCACTGGTGATGCCGCTCTCGGTAGCATCCACGTCCTTTGTCCCAGGTAAATCAGGGAAGAGAGACGATGCCATATGGGTGACGGCATGGTGTTCCGGTGACTGGTGCGGCATGGAATGACTCCTCGCAGCGTTGGACAAGGAACCCATTATGACGCGCGAGACGTCGTTCCGGGGCTTTATTCGGCGCTAAACCGGTAGATCGTGGTTGAGCGCAACTCCTCGCCGGGCCGTAGCACAACGGTCGGGAACGACGGTTCGTTCGGCGAGTTCGGGAAGTGCTGGGTTTCGAAGCAGACCGCGTCGGCCTGACGGTAGAGCCGGCCACTGTACCCGGTCAACGAGCCATCAAGCGAGTTGCCGGTGTAGACCTGCACGCCCGGTTCGGTGGTCCAGGTCTCCATGACGCGGCCCGACGCCGGGTCCATCAGCCAGGCGGCGCGGCGGAGCGTGGCGTCGTCTGGCATTGGCCGGTTGACCACGAAGTTGTGATCGACCCCGCGAGCTGTCCGGATTTCGGGATCGCTGGCGTCACGTAGGGCATCGCCCACGCGTCGGGCGGTCCGGAAGTCGAGCCCGGTGCTTTCGACGGTCCCGAGCTGACCAGTCGGGATCTGGTCCGGATCGGTCATCGTGAACTGGTCGCAGTCAAGTTGCAGGAGGTGATCCTCCACCGTGCCGCTACCCTCGCCAGCCAGATTGAAATAGGAGTGGTTGGTGAGGTTGACGACCGTCGGAGCAGTGGTGGTGGCGTGGTAGTCCAGGCGCAACGCGTTCTCCGAGGTGAGCGAGTACGTGACCGAGGCGGTCAGCTCACCGGGGTAGCCTTCGTCGCCGTCAGGGCTGATGTGTGTGAGCCGCACGCCCGTTGCACCTTCGACCTCCATTATCTCCGGCGACCAAACGTAGCGATCGAACGGCCTGGCACCACCGTGTGCGCTGTGCGGAGGTTTGTTGGTCGTGACGTTGTACGTCGTGCCGTCGAGCTCGAAGCAGGCGCCTCGGAGACGATTGGCGAGCCGTCCAAGCACCGATCCAAAGTGCGGGTTCTTCGCGACGTAGCCATCGATTCCGGCGAAGCCGAGCACGACATTGGCCCGTTCACCATCGCGGCCGGGAATCCACAATTCCTGGATCACCGCCCCGAAGCTGAGGATCGCCACGCTCGCGCCCTCCGTGCTCGAGAGCACGAAGCGCTCGACCGCGGATCCCTCGAATTCGCCGTACGGTTCTCGGTGCGGCGTTACTTTCTGCTCGGTCACGATGGCTCCAGTGCCATAGGGAAACCATCGGCCTGCCCTACGACGACATGGTTTCGCAGGGGCCGGCACACAGGCCGGCCCGCGTTGTCTAGAAGTCGAACAGGTCGTCGAGGAACGAGCCGCGCTTCTTCTTGCGCCGACCGTTCTTGTCGATGGTGTAGTCGTCATCATCGTCGCGATCACGGTAAATATCGCGGTCCCGGTCGTAGACATTGCCCTGAACCGGCGTGGCGACGCGGGTTGGCTGGGCTGTCGCGCGCGGCGAGCCCAGCTCAGCGGAGCGCTCGATGATCTTGTCCAGCTCACCGCGATCGAGCCAGACGCCCCGGCATTTCGGGCAGTAGTCGATTTCGACGCCCTGGCGATCGGTCATCACGAGTTCAGTTTGGTCGATTGGGCATTGCATTGATCTGTATCTCCTGGGTTGTGGCAACACCAACTTCGCCTGTCCAAGTTTACGTGGTTTGTCCCGGTTTGGACTGATTGGCGCGAAGAGCCCGGAGGAGCGGGTCAATCCGCTCCCCCATTTCGTACTGGCCGGTCTTGGGCCGGCCACCGTTCGAGAGGACACAAGCGGGACCATGCGAGCAGGCTGTTGGTTTCTCCGGCGGCTCAGGATTGGCGAGTGGTCCTGGTGTTTCGCGGTCGCGCGGGTTGCTTTGGCGGCTTCGAACCGGCTTTCCCCGATGCGGTGGCAACCGTCGTTAGGGCACTCTGCCTGCGCCGGGCTGGCTGTCCCTTCGGTCTGGGCACCAGGCCCGCCTCGTGGAGGAACTGGCTTGTCCACTCCTTGCTTTCGCTCGATGGTCGGCCAACGATCAACCTGTCCGCCGCCCGGGTCATCGCCACGTAGAACAACCGGCGCTCCGATTCGAGTTCGCCGAATTCCTTTCGCGTCAATGGGTCAGGGGCGCTCAGGCCCGAGACCCACGGTAGCACCACCATCTTCCACTGCCGTCCCTTGGCGCTGTGGTAGGTGGAGAGCTCGACGCGAGCGCCGGTCTCCTCTTTGAGGGTGATCGCCCGGAAGATGAACTCGCGCAGGCGCTCGATTGCGCCCTCACGGGTCGATTCGCGACCGGCCAGGATCTTGCGCAGCAACCCGAGCGAGCTGTCCTCGCTCTCCGCTTCCTCAGCATCCTGGCTGGACCGGTTACCGCCCGGGGCGCCGTAGCCGAGGAACCGTTCTTCGATCACCGTCAGTTCCAGGTCTATCGTCCGGGCCTGGCGAAGCAGGCTCAGGGCGCTGAGGAACTGCTTCAAGGTCCTGGTCGGTACGTTCGCTTGCCGGAGCGACATCTCCACTTCCGGGAAAGCGAGCCCGCCGAAGTGACTCAGTTGCTCCAGCCTGATTGCGCGCGGGAGCCACTTGAAGTTGCCAATCGCCGCGCGGTAGTCGGTGACAACCTCCTTCTTGCCGCGTCGGAGTGCCGTCGAGAGATCGAGCAGCGCGAGCACCGCGTCCCAATCGCCCACCAGGTCGCGTTCCGCCCGGATCGCGTAGGGAATATCGGCGGCGATCAAATGGACCTGCAGTTCATCGAGGTGGGCATTGCGCCGGGTCAGGATCCCGATATCGCTGCAGTCGAGGTCCGGGTTCGTAGCCAGCGTATCGGCGATCGTCCGCGCGATTTGCCGGGCCTCGATGAGCCGGCTGTCGTGCTCGATGACCGTGATCGAACCGGGGATCGCGACACCCGAAATCGGGTTCTTCGGCACACGATTGGCATTGTGCTCGATGAGCTGGCGCGATCGATCCAGGATCGCAGGCGGGCACCGGTAGTTGGTACGCAGCTCGTATGATGTGAACCGGCGTTTAAACGCGGTGTTGGGGCGGATCAGGTGCTCGGCCGAGGCCCACCGAAAGCCGTAGATTGCCTGGTCGTCGTCGCCCGTGATCACGAGCGTGGCGTCACGCGAGATGATCTCGATCAGGCGCTGGTCAAGCGGGTTGATGTCCTGGAATTCATCGACGATCACTTCTGCGTAGCGGCTGCGGACCAGTTCGGCGACGCGGGGGTTGCGTTCGAGCAGGGCGTAGGACCGCAATTTCTGGTCTTCGAAGTCGATCACGCCGCGACCGTGCAGGAATTCCTCGTAGTTGCTGAATTCGCGTCGTAGCTGCTGGCTGAATGACTTCGCGAATGTCTTCTCCGGATGTGCTTTCAGGAACTTCTCGGGCACGAGCTGGCGATAGGTGCGCACCAACCACGCTTCCAGTGCGTCACCGGCTTTCTGGGACGTATCCTGGGGATCGAAGAGGTGGCTCTTCAATGTGCCGAACAATTCGACGAGTTGACCTCCGTAGGGATCGCCGGCGAACACCGCGAGCAGTGGTTCCTGTGGACCGTAGAACACGGTACCGGTGCGGGATCGCGTGTCCGGGAACTCCTGGGTCAGGATCCGGAGGCCGAACGAGTTGAGGGTCCGGATCTCGACATTACCGCTGACACCCAGCCGCTGCAACGTCCGCTGGAAGGCGCCTTTGGCCTGGTTGTCGAAGGTCAGGATCAGGATCTCGCGGGCCGGCACGCCGGCGGCGATCCGGGCGCCAACTCGCCTCCCGAGCGTTTCGGTTTTGCCCGAACCAGCCGGCGCCAGGACGCGGATCGACCGCTCGGTCGACGCGATGACCGCTTGCTGGTACGTATCTGGCTCATGGATGGAAGTGATGGAAACGCCCATGGAAACGTGCGACCTCTGACCTCGGGAAACGACTGGAAACGAGCGGTGGCGCAAATGGTGCAGCTCGTGTGTTGAGGTGACTGTTCCGCAATGAGCAACCGCTGCGCCATCACCCAACCGTCATGTCGAGCTGCCCCTGCGGGCTGCGAGAAATCCCGGCCCTGCTGGATACGCAACCCTACGAATGTCGGGGGCCAATCGGACGCAATGATGTGGACTGACCATTGAGCGTTGCCCGGGCCCAATGCAAAGTGTAACCCGGCCCTACGTCTCGTCCGGTTCATCGACCGTATCGAGGTCGTAGTTGGGGAAGCGCCAGCCCATGTCGCGGTCGAGCAACCCACCATATCCCAGCGATGCAAGGTCGTCGGCGGTAACGGTCTCACCCGCCATCACCCACGGCAGCACGAGATCGGCTACCGTCGCCTTCGAGTACATCGAGCACGAGGCCAGGTTCACGATCGGGATCGAGACCTCGGCAATCTCGCCCAGCCAGAACATCGAGCCGGGATGTGCCGGTGCCCCGAGGCGGACGATCGAGGCGCCGACCTCCGGCATCGCCAGGATCGAGGCGTCGAGCGGGTCCATCATGTTACCGCCCGCCGTCAACAAAAGGTTCGACCCATCGCGAAGCAGCCGGTCGATCGCGACCGAGACCGCCTCGGGATCGTTCACCACGTAGTCGAAGCGGAGCAGGTCGCTGCCGTACCAGGCCATCTTGGCCCGGACCGACGCTTCGAACCGGGTCCGCAAATTCTCGGCCAGCCCTTCGGTGACAACGACCCCCACACGGTGCGGGAGGTAGGGTTTCACTTCAAGTGCCGGCTGGTCACGGTCGTCGATGAGCGCCTTGATGTCGTCCAGGATCTGTTCCGGCATGGCCACCGTCGCGATTTTGGCGCCGGCCACGATCTTGCCGGGTACGACCGGGAGCCGGTCGAGCACGGTGAAGATGCCCACCGGCGGACGCCGGTTGATTGCTTGCACGGCTTCGGCATCGACGCGCAGCAGACCCTTGTGAGCGGCGATCA